>DATFDA010000192.1:0-12286 GCA_035252525.1 Candidatus Angelobacter sp.
GAGCAGGTGGCCCTGTGCGTAGTTATAGAGCGTATAAGCTCCATAGAGAATGCTCCCGTCCGGGGCGACTGTCGGACTGGAAGAAGAGTCATCCAGAACGCGCGCCGGAGGCGGACCGTTGACCTCGGGATCAAAGCCAAATGTCACTCCGGTATTGCATCCGCCATTCGCGTTTGCCCCGCCCGGATTGCCAATGGGCTCGCTCACACCGCACCCGTCATTCAGACGTCCCCGGAATGAGGCCGCCCACTTTCCGGTCAGGTTCGGGTTCACCGCGATCAGGTAGTTGTAGCGGGTCACAAAATGGTTCTTGCTCACGGTGTAGATGGTGCCGTCTGGCGCAATGGCAGGGGCAATGTTCAAAGCTGCGCGCTGTGTGCCGCACGGAGTCGTCTGCGGATTCGCATTGGGCTGCGGAGGGAATGGTAATTGCGAAGGCAGAAATGATACATCGCAACGCGCGTTCGCCGGTTGCACCGCCTCGCCCTTAATCACCGCCTGGCTCAGCAAAGTTGTGTAGCTCACCTTGGTGATGCTGTCGTCAGGAGCTACCCGCACCAGCCATGAATTCACCACATCGCTGGTGAAGAAGCTCTGCGTTGGTGGGGTGGAGATCTGCACCACGTTGTAATAAATGTTCCCCGCTGAATCGGCCGTAAGCGGTGAAGCGGTATAAGTGTTGGGATCAATGGTCGTCCCAAACGGGTTGATGCGCTTGATCACGCTGCCATTAGTTTTGTTGATCTTGAAAATTGTTCCTCCCTCGCCCGGATCATACAAAACGCCGTTCCCCAGAACTGCGTGATAAACAGGCTCCCAGAAATCGGCAGACGATCCTGGAGCGAACCAGTCTGTGTTGAAAGTCCAGACCTTTACAAAACTGCTGCCCTGCCAGGTGTACTTGTTCTGATGCCAGCGTTGTGTGCTGTACGTGTTGTTGCTATAGGTGCCATCTTTGGATTCGATGAAAACGTCATTGCCATCGACGAGCGGGACCTGGTAGTGCACCAGCAGGTCGCCCGCGGCAAAAGGATCAGCCTGCTCCTGCGCGACATTGAAATCGTAGATGATGTTGACCAGGTTGTTATTCAGCGGCTGGCCGGCGACATTGGCGTCAAAGAGCGTGTGTTGCGGATTCAATCCCCACTGCGGCCAGCTTGGGGGAGCCTTCGGCGCAAGGATTTGAGCACTGGCGGCTATACCGCTGAAGACGACCAGGGCTACCATAAAACAACAAGCGAATGTTTTGTTTCTCCAGACTTCCATCATCTGTACACCTCTTTTGAGCAAAATTTTTGATGAAACAACTGATGGGCCAGAACGTGCGTGGAACCAGAGAAGGAACGGAAGGCGCATCTCCGGTCCCGCTCAAAACTGGGGCGAAAGATTAGCCGCCAATCTCCTAACGGAACAAGCGGAGTGGGCGTGTTTTACAAATCCGGAAAATTCAGCTCTAAGTATTGATCTTTTGCCTCATGGGACGCGATCTGGGCTGCCTTCGAATAGTCCGGGGTTTCTGAATTTGAAAAAAATTCGGCGGCTGGCAAGATATAGCCCAGAGAGAAGCAATAAAAAAGGGCCCTCCGTTGTGGAGAGCCCTTGCAGGCAGCAAAAACCTATGCAGCAGGTGCGGAGGCGCCAGCAGTGATCTGAGTCTCGCTGGCTTTTACCGGAGCCTTCATCCGCTTCAGAACGAAGAGAGCAAGACCGGCAGCAACGAGATCGAACACAATAGAAATTCCAAACACTCCAGACCAGCCAATGTTGGGCACGGTCCAGCGGGCATGGAATGGGCCGGTTGAGAGACTGCGCACCACAGTCAGCACCAGGGCAAAAACCACAATGGCAATAGAAATTGTGGAGAGCAGTGATTTCGTTGCCTTGCTGAGATCCAGTTTCATCACCGTAGGCGCCAGGAACACAACAAAGAACATGATGGCGCCACCGATGAGCAGCAGAATGTCTGCACGGAAATCAAAAGCCTTTCCGGCTGCAAGCGCAGAACCAATGGGAATAAAAACTGACGCGGTTCCTTTTGCGGTGTAAAGGAAGCCATAATTTTCCGTCGCATGCTTCCGTCCAAAAAAGTCACCGCAGAGCGCGGGGAACAGAGAGAAGATCTCGCCCCAGCCAAAGAATGTAAACGCAGTCATCACGACAAACGCCAGCGGACGCGCGGCCAGCATGATCAGCCCGACCTTGGCAATCGCTTCCAGTCCGAACGCCAGGCCCATGGTATTCTCACGCCCGATGTGATCGGAGATCCAGCCCCACATCGGCCGGCAGAACCCGTTGACCAGACGGTCGGCAGAGAGCGCAAAGGTAAGAGCCGGAATAGACATCCACAAGAACTTGACCGGGATCTTGGCAACGCCGTAAGAGATCGCCATGGGGCTGAGTTGGGCAACAGCCATCAAGCCGCCGGTTGCCACAAGAGCCATCATGAAGTACATCAGCCAGAAATGCGGCGTGGACGCCATTTCCTTGGAGGTGAATGAGACGGCCATCTGGCGGCTCTTGACCACTTCCGAGCCTTTGCTTCTCCACGTCTTGGGCAACCAGTCCTGCGGCGGCGACTTAAGGAACAACGCGGCAATAATGACCACCACGCCCTGGATGATCCCCCATTTGATAAAGGCTGCCTGATATCCCTGGCTAGCGATAATCTTCGCGATCGGAGAGACAGTGAAGGCAGAACCGGCGCCGAAGCCCGCGGCAGTCAATCCCGCCGCCAGACCGCGATGGTCCGGAAACCACTTCAGAGCGGTACCAACAGCGGTCCCGTACACAATGCCCGCACCAATTCCCGCCACAGCATAGCTGAGGTAGAGCGCCGACAACGTTTCAGCTTTACCGCTTCCCAACCAGCCCAGCCCGGCAAGGACGCCAGCAATCATCACCAGCAGCCGCGGGCCAAACTTGTCCACCAGCCAGCCTTCGAAAGGTACCAGCCATGTTTCAAGAAGTACAAAAATGGTAAAGGTGACCTGAATCAGCGCCTGGTCAACGTTGAGATGTTTTTGAAGCGGGGGGACAAAGAGAGTCCAGCCGTACTGGTAGTTGGCAACGGCGATCATTGCGACGATGCCGGCGGATAGAATGATCCAGCGATTTCCTACACGTTCTTCAGAAAGCGTGGCTGTCGATGTGGCCATGGATTGACCTCCTCAGTGTCGACAACACTTTAAGTATCTATGGGTCCCTTTTGATATGCACTCCAATCCCTCTGGGAAAAATTCAACAATGCGCCCGGAACAAGCGGCGGTAAAGCTAGACGACAACCATTACAGCAGTACATCTCATTTTCCGGTCGCGCCATCTTGAGCCATTCATGTATCAAACCGAAGGCCGCGCCACCGAAAAAAATTTGCGGCGTATTCTACCAGCGAATACGCCGCTCTGAAGTAGAGAATTTTGCTGCAACCAGGTGAACTGCTCAAGCTCGATTTAGTCTTATATGATTAAGCTGTTACACCTATGCAGCATTTGAATTTTTCTACTCGGCTGGCGGCGCATCCTTATCCAGCTCGTGCTTGAACGGAAGCACCCCGGGAATAAGCCATTTGGTCCAGGTTTCATCTACTTTGCTCTGGAAGTAGTCAATATCGTCCTTGGTGAAGTGCGCGAATCGCCCCTGCTTGAGCAGGTAGTCGCGCACAGGCTGGCGCGGAATCTTGCCCGCGGCAATCTGCTGCGTCCTGCCGGTGAGCCGGAGCACACCGTTTTCAACTTCATAAAGCGGCCACACACCGGTATTGACCGCGAGTTCGCCCATTTCGTGCGAGAGGTAAGGATCGTAATCCCAGCCCTTGGGGCACGGATCGAGCGAGTGGATGAAAGTCGGGCCGCCGATGCTCAGCGCTTTACGGATGGAGTTCATCGCGGCGAGGCCGTAGGACATGCAAACCGTCGCAACGTATTTGCACTCAGGATGGCCGGCCGCCATCATGGCAGCAGTATTCTTCTTCCAGCGGCGATGCATGATGCGCTTGACACGTCCGGGGGTGCTGAACGTGGTATTGGCGCCCCATGGCGTGCTGCCGGAAAGCTGAATGTCAGTGTTGGCGTACGACTCGTTGTCGTACATGAGAATCAGGCAGTTGTAGTCAGGATGGGTCAGGGTCGCGGAAATCGCGCCTATGCCCATGTCAGCGCCGCCGCCGTCACCGCAGAAAGCAATTACGTTGATGGGCTCTTTCTTCATCTTGCCCTTGCGCATCAGCGCCTTCAGCGCGGCAGCCGTACCGAGCGCGGCCGAACCGCTGCTGCCGAGCTGCGTGTGCATCCACGGCACAACCCACGGCGTGCTGTAGTAAGTGGTGTTGGCCACGTACATGCAACCCGTGCTGCCCAGGACGATGGTGCGCGGGCCTGCGGCCTTGGCCATCATCTTCATGACCAGCGCTGATTCGCAGCCCTGACACGTCCGGTGGCCTGAAGTGAAGTATTCCTCCAGCGGAAGCTTCTTTACCGCCTTGAAAGGATCCAGTTTTTGGGTCGGATCGACTTGCACATAACTTGTAGACATTTTGAATTCCTTGTCCTTTCTGTTGATGGCGGCTACTCGCGCACGCCGATCCACTGGGTTAGCGGCTGCTGCTTGCCTTTGGCAGCCTGATAAACGGATTCAGTAATTTTTTCGACGTCGGGCACGGTGACTTCGCGGCCTCCGAGTCCGGAGATAAAGCCCAGCACCGGCGGCTTTGGGCCAGGCGCCGAGTAGAGGGCAGTGCGCACTTCGGTGGCGACCACGCCGCTGTTGTACGGTGAGCCAAACGAATAGTCGCGGTCCACTACGCCAATCGCGGAGAAACGCTGCAGGCACTTGGCCAGACGCTCAGCCGCAAACGGACGGAACCAGCGCAGGCGCACAAAGCCGACTTTCTTGCCTTCATCGCGCATCTTGCGGATGGCCACTTTCACCGGAGTGGAAAGCGTTCCCATTCCCATGAGAACCACTTCCGCGTCCTGCGTCATGTATTCCTCGAAGTACGGATTGCCGTACGACCGCCCGAAGATCCGCTCGAAGTCTTTGTATGCCTGTTCCAGAACACCAGGGACACGCTCCATGGCAGCGTAGTTCTGCCGCCGAATTTCCATAACCCAATCCTCGTTGCCTTGCGGGGCCACGGTGATCGGATTATCAGGATGGAGGAGGAGGTCAGCACGGTTGTAGCGCGGCAGGAATTCGTTCACCTGCTCCTGCGTCGGAATCTTCACCAGCGCCTGCGAGTGGGTGAGGAACGCGCCGTCGCAACTGATGGCGCAGGGCAGGAAGATGCGGCGATCTTCAGCCACGCGCCAGGCGATCAGCGCTGTGTCCAGCGCTTCCTGCGCAGTATCAACCCACACCAACTGCCAGCCGAGATCGCGAACCGCCAGAGCATCGTTGTGCTCCACGCCGAATGCGCCCGGATCATCCAGCGCACGGTTTCCGACCATGGCAACCATGGGGATGCGCAGCGCAGGCGTAACGGTGAGGGCCTCCATGGCATACATCCAGCCCACACCGCTGGACCCGCAGAAAACGCGCGCGCCGGCCGCGGAGGCGTGCTTCACGATTTCAAACTGGGAGTGTTCCCCTTCCGCCACAATGTATTCGCAATCCATTTCGCCTTCAGCCACCAGCTTGGAAATGTACTGCATGACCGTGTCATAGGGCCGGATGGGATAAGCGGTAATCACATCCACGTCGGCAAGCTTGCAAGCCACGGCAATGGCTTCGCTGCCCGTGATCAACGCAGTTTCTTCGGTCTTTTTGTACTGCTCAGTGAGAGTGGCCGATTGAGCCATGACGAACTCCCTTCCTTTGAATTTTTTGGGCTTTTGCCTTTTATCCCTGCCGAGCGATTTCCAGCATCTCAGGTACCTGCTCTTCATACTGGCCGCGATAGCGGAACCCGTGCGTTCGCTCGCCATGGCCCTTGATCTTGTCCTGCAGCCAAACTGTATAGCCTGCTTTGTCTTTTCTCCAGTGCTCCCACTGGCTGCTGTTATCTTTGAATTCGGTTTCGTTCACCATGGTGACGCATTCCTTCACCGGGCAAACGGCTTCGCACACCCCGCAGCCGCAGCAGGCTTCCATGTTGGCGTCGTAGAGGTTCTCCGGCGTCACATCGAAGACAGAATCCGGGCAGCACAACCAGCACAGCGTGCATTTGATGCAAGTATCGAAATTGACTACAGGCCGCATGGTGCGGGTGGTGAACTTCTTGAAGGTGGGATTGCGGTCAGGACGCCAGCCACCAGTCGCCTGGCTGACCGGGTCCTGAATCCCTCCGCCGGGCTTGATGCATGGAATGGCGATGCCTTCACCCATCTCGTGCCATTTGGGAAGATCAAACTTGTATGGCACTTCAGGATTGCCCTGGTTGGGCTGCACCGTGACCGTTGACAGGCGCTCATAGGACCGTGCGGCAGAATCCGCCTTCACCTGTTGTTTCCACTCATCCATAATGGTGGCCTGGACCGATTTGAGGCTGAACAACTCGGGCAGAACTTTGGCCAGCGCGCCGAGAATACGAACATCAGTGTGATCGTCTTTGTACACCCACAGGCCTGAGAAGCTTGGGGTGCCTTTGATGATGGCGAGGTTATATGGCGTTTCCTTGCGGTGCGACATCGCAATCAGTGCCTCAGGATTCTCACGCGAGGTCACGATCAACGTGCCATTCGGCTTCAGCAGCTTATTGACCGGCTGAAGACCGTACCATGCCCACGATTCCACGCCTTTGCAGAGTGTGTCATCCACAGCGATGGTGACGTCCACCTCTTTCGGTTCATATTTGGCCATTCCTTCTTCGAGCGTGATATCGTCGGTGGCCACGATGGCGAAGTTCTTGGCTGGGATGCCGTTGCGTTCCGGGCTGTCGCCGTATCGTCCAAAGGAGATGCCCGGCTTACCTTCCTTGTGCGCCGCCAGCACAATGGCGCGGCTTATGTTCTTGGCGAGAGTTTTCTGATAAATCCCGCGATAGATAATCTCAATGGCGAATAACCGGCCCATGGTTAACCCTCCGTAGTTTTCAGAGCTTGTTCAATACGATCTTTTCGATATTGCTGATGTGCTCGCGCATTGCGTCTTCTGCCACTGCCGGTTCACGACGCTTGATGGCGCTCATGATTCGGCGGTGTCCAGCCAGCGACTTCTCCGGACGCCCCCGGATCTGCAGCGACCGGGAGCGGGTCTCTCTCAGCATGTCCATCACAACGTCCAGCACCTTGAGCACAATGGTGTTTCCCGAAGCCGTGGCAATGCTGTAGTGGAATTCTGTGTCCTCCTGAATCGCAAGATGACCACCTGCCACTTTGGCATCATGGCGGCGGAGGATTTCTTCCATGGCTGCGATCTGTTCGGCTGACGCATGCGTCGCTGCCCGCGCCGCCAGCGGCGGCTCTATCATCTTGCGAAAATCCAGAAGCTCGCTAACCAGTTGTCGCTTGCGGGAAATGACGCTGGCCAGCGGATTGACCACGGCATCAGAAACATCTCGCACCACTGTGCCGGCGCCCTGCCGCGGTTCCACCAGGCCCAGCAGTTCCAGCTTGCGAATTGCATCGCGAACGGAACTGCGGCTCACGCCCAGCATCTCCACCAGCTCGCGCTCCGCAGGAAGCTTGTCGCCCGGCCGCAGCTTCTTGAGAATCATTTCTTCCAGCCGCTTTGCGACCTCTTCATGAACCTTATTCCTGCGGATCGCTTCGAACTCGGGCTTTACCGCCGCCTGCAAGCTTTTGGGACTCCTGCCAAGTGGTCTGATGACCGGACCAAACACTATTCCCTTTTCAGGAACCCGTCAAGGGTTAATCAGGTTTTCTTATGTAAAGAACCCCCCTGTTCTGCTGGGCGCAGATTCCAGGCCGAATACCTGCAAGGAGATGGAACTCCCGTTGTGATCGCCTACACCAAAAGGACTAGGGAGATTTTATTCAACTGGGTAATAGTCGGTTCAGGGCTTCACTCAGCGGAGAAGCGCATCTCGAACAAAGAAGTAAATCGTCATCGCCAGACCGACTGCGATGACAAGGTACCGCAGTTTTTTGGGATCGGCTTTTTGCGCATAGTGTCCTCCGCTCCAGCCGCCGGCAATGGATCCCACAATCATCACCAGGCACTGCGGCCACAAAACGGCTCCAGCCACAATAAAGGTGCCGACTGCCACCAGATTGATGGTGGCCGCCAGCAGAATCCGTAAAGCGTTCATGTTGTGGATATCGGTCATACCTAGGGCGGCCATCATTCCCATCATCACAAAGCCGATACCGCCTCCAAAGTATCCACCGTACGTTCCAACAAGAAGTTGCAACAGCGAGGCTGTGGATACTGCGAGCCATGAGGTTTTACTTAGATCACTTTCTGCATCGCCTCGGCCGAAGAGCGTACGGATTCTTGGACCGTAAGCAAACAGGAGTGTCCCGCCAAGCAGCAGCCACGGGATCAGGTGTTCGAATGTGCGCTGCGGTGTCTTGATCAGCAGTATGGCCCCGGCGAACCCGCCCAGTATGCTGGTCAACAAAAGTGGAACCAGCAATCGCGGCGGAATATGCAGGCGCTTTAGATAAGTGGAAACACTTGCAGCCAGGCCCGGCCACAACGCAACAGTATTGGTCGCATTGGCCACCACGCCCGGAACGCCGGTAAAGATGAGCGCCGGGAAGGAAACGAAGCTGCCGCCGCCGGCAATGGAATTCAGCAGCCCGGCAATGACCGCAGCGAAAAAAAGAAAGATGGCCTGGGTTAAGTGCAAACGGTATTGTCAACAAAGACTCACCGTGCTGGCAACTCTTTGACTTTGTTGTAGCCGTATAGTAGCTATATTGGCTACAATAGAGCTACGGCAATTATGAGATTCATAAGCACGCGTGAGCTGCGCAACCGTCCAGGAGCCGTCCGCGAATGGGCGCAAAAGGAAGATCTTGTCTTGACCGTGGATGGCAAGCCCATTGCCATTCTTATGGGCATCGAGAATGACGATGTGGAACAAGCGGCCCTGATTCTCCGCCAGGCCAGGGCGCAACGCGCTCTCACTCGTATGCGGGGTCAGGCCTCCCGGTCAGGAGCAGCACAGCTTTCTGGCCGGGCCCTGGAGGCTGAAATCCGTGCGGTACGTCGCAAGCAAAACCCCAAATGAGAGTCGTGATCGACACCAACGTGCTGGTGTCCGGCATCATCAATCCCCATGGTCCTCCCGGACGGGTAGTTGATTTCATTGTTTCGCTGGCTCTAACACCGTTGTACGACGATCGAATTTTTTCGGAATACCGGGATGTACTGCTGCGTCCTGTCTTCGGCTTTCGCCGCAACGACGTCTCTGCTCTTCTTGACTTTATCGAGTTCTCCGGTGAGTACATCACAGCCGGACCAGTTAACGTGGTGCTTCCCGACCCCGATGGTCTGCCCTTTGTTGAGGTGGCCATTGCTGGCATGGCTGACGCATTGGTAACCGGTAATACGAAGCACTTCACCCCTGCTCGCCGCCACGGTGTCTCTATCCTGACTCCCGCAGCGCTCTTGAACCTGATGTAGTTGGAGTCCTTTCCAGAAACGAGTCAGTTTGCACATGAAAATCCTGACGGGCGCAATTACGGAGAGAAGCATTGACCTGGCCCAACACCCAGAGAGGAGTATGAACGCTGGTTTACGCCTCAACGATTGGATCTTTTGATTTTGGCAGTTTTAGCACTTTTGGAAATGCTGGCGATTTTGCAATCCGCTCACTCGGCCTGTTGGCTGATATTCAACAGGACACCCACGCTCGCCAGCATCACAAACAATGACGAACCGCCATAAGAAATAAAGGGCAGCGGGATACCTTTTGTAGGAAGCAGGGCCAGCACCACGCTCACATTGAAAAACGCCTGAACGATGACCATTGTGGTGATGCCGACGGCGAGAAGGCGAGCAAATGGATCATGGGATCGCAGAGCAGTTCGCAGCCCCCGCCATGCAAAGATCAGGAATAGCACCACAATCGCCAGCGCTCCTATCAATCCCAGCTCTTCCCCGACCACTGCAAAAATGAAGTCCGTATGCGGTTCGGGCAGATAGAAAAGCTTCTGCTTGCCTTCCATCAGGCCAAGGCCGGTAAGTCCGCCAGTTCCGACGGCGATCAACGATTGATAAATGTGGAACCCGGCGCCTTGAGGATCAGAGTTGGGATTCAGGAAGACCTTCACTCGCGCCAGCCGCCACGGAACAAACACCAGCAGATACGTGATGGCCGGAACAATGGGAATCAAACTGTAGGCAAAGTAGCGCAGCCGCATTCCTGCGGTGTAGAGCACAACTGCTGTGATCGCCAGGCAGACTACCGCCGTTCCGAGGTCCGGCTCTTTGACGATAAGCAGACAAAACAAGCCCGCAGGCACAATGGCAGGCAGCAGAGTGTGCCGCCAGTCGTCAATGGAGCGAATGCGGTTCTCCAGGAAAAACGCGAGGAACAGAATCAGTGCGGGCTTCGCCAATTCCGACGGCTGGAATGACATTAATCCCATTTTGATCCAGCGATGCGTGTTGTGTGAGCGGTCGAGAAAGAAGACAGCTACCAAAAGCAGCGTGGTAAGCCCGAGAAGCGTGAACACCACGCCAGGATTTTTCCAGCGCCGGTAATCCACGTTCATGAGCGCGGCCATCGCTGCCATGCCCGCAATCGCCCACCCAAGCTGGCGAAGTAAAAAATGATAAGGAGAGCCGAACTTGTCGCCAGCCATTACCGCGGAGGCGCTGAATACCATCAGCACGCCGATAAGAACCAAAAGCAGGGTGGAACCAAAAAGCCATTTATCGATTCCCACTCTTTTGGCCACTTAAGCTCTGTCCCCCATGGTGACCGGGGCCAGCGAGAGCACCAGTTCCTTGAAAACTCTTCCGCGCTGCTCATAGTTTTCAAATTGGTCAAAGCTAGCGCAGGCCGGAGCAAGCAGAACAATGTCGCCGGGTTTGGCCGCCTCGAATGCCTGGCGCACAGCGCGCTCCACCGTGCCGGCGCTTACGAGCGTGGTAGCTCCGTGAATTTGTGAGCGGATTTTCTCTGCCGCTGCTCCAATCAGATAAGCGGCCCTGGCTCGCTCGCGCAGGAGTGGGACCAGCACGGTGTAATCACTGCCTTTGTCTTTCCCGCCAAGGATGATGTGGATGTTGCCGGGGAAAGACTCCAGCGCCTTGATAGTGGCGTCTACGTTGGTAGCTTTCGAATCGTTATAGAAGGTCACACCGTTAATGGTGCTTACCAATTCCAGGCGGTGCTCCACCGCGCGGAACTCTTTCACGGCCCGGCGCACCTGCTCCGGTGCGCAGTCCGCAAGCATGGCGACTGTAACTGCAGCCAGAACATTCTCAAGGTTATGCGCGCCCTTGAGCTGTATATCGCTCTGGCTGAGCACAACTGTCTCCTGCCCATTCTGGCGAAAGACAATCTGGTCGCCCTTAAGACAAGAACCGTTTTCGACCGTCTGTTTGCGGCTGAACCAGTAGAGAGACGCTTTGACCTTATCTTTCAGACGCATGCAGGCCGGATCATCAGCATTCAAGATCCCGAAATCGGTGATGTTTTGGTTCTCAAATATCCGCGCCTTGGCTGCGACGTATGCTTCGAAGGTGTGGTGGCGGTCCAGGTGGTCCGGCGTAATGTTCAGGATGGCGGCAATCGAAGGACAGAATTGCTCGATGGTCTCTAATTGGAAGCTCGAGATCTCCAGTACCACAACGCTGTCTGGCGTCGACTTGGCTGCCAACGAGATCACCGGCGTTCCGATGTTGCCGCCGACCAGCGTCTTTTTCCCTGCCTTGCTGAGAATTTCACCCACCAGGGTTGTTGTGGTGGTCTTCCCATTCGACCCGGTAATGGCCAGCACTTTGCCCTGCAGAAACCGGTAAGCTAGTTCAACTTCGCCGATAACGGGAATACCCAGACTGCGCGCGTGCTCAAGTTGTGGCTGATCGGAAGGCACTCCCGGGCTCACTACGATGAGGTCCTGGTCGCGAAAGGTACGCTCGCCATGACGGCCGGCTTCAATGGATACCCCGCGGTCAAGCAGCGTGGCAATTTCACTCTGGAGCTGGATCTCACTCTTGGTGTCGGAAACGGTGACCTTGGCGCCATGCTCCTGCAAAAAGAACGCCGCTGCAACGCCGGAGCGTCCCAGCCCGACAACCAGGACACGTTTATTCTTGAGTTCCATCATGCGAGTGGTCTGCCGCCTGCTCCCATTGTGCCATGAATCGGAGCGAGTATTAGCGCAACTTCAAAGTGGTTAAAGCAAAAAGCGCGAAAATCAGTGCCAGAAT
>DATFDA010000193.1:0-9345 GCA_035252525.1 Candidatus Angelobacter sp.
AAGCGCGCGTCGGAATGGACTAGAACAGCATCGAAGTAACGATTTGCCCGGTGACATGCGAGCTGGTCATGATGCTGATTGCGCTGCACTAAAATGTCCCGCAGACTGCAGACCGCCAAAGACGGTTTGCTCAAAGTGCGCGATTCTTCAAGAAGCTCAATCAACTCGCCGGCAAACTTTTTCCTGCCAAATGGAAAGAGTTCGATGAGCAGGATTTCAGGGCTGGTCGAGTAGAGAGCTTTGCGCATGATCTCTTGACGAAGCCGCTGTGCCTGGCTGACGCTATGGCGATCATCCCGGCTGAGGAGCTGCATTTCCGCATCGAAACCCAGAGGCGGAAGGTTGATGATCTCTACTCCTTCAGGCGGCTTTTGTCCTTCCGGCAGTGGCCCGCCATTCAGAAAGACAACGTCGAAATCATTTGCCAGACCGTCCGCTAACGCGAATGAGCGAATAAGATGCCCCATTCCCAACGAGTGCTGGCAATAAAAAAGAAGCCGCGGGCGCTTGCTCATCAACACTACTCCTTCGATTCCCTGAAACTAAACCGGAGAGACATCTGAATGGTCCTGGCGGGCAAAGCGTTCGTGGCCTGGCCAAACCGTGGAGACGACACTTCGCCGATGATGTTCGTCAGGTTCGTGTGGTTGAACAAATTGAATGCGTCGAAAGTCAATTCCATTTTCGTGAAGCCGCTCACGTCACCATCACTGTTCAACGGTCCTTTGTAGAAATTGAATACTTTGCTCACGCGCAAGTCCGTCTGCAGAAAGCCGGGTGCCTGGCCCGTGTTGCGTGTAACTCCCGGCGGGCGGTCATTCGCCACGCCGTCACCGTTATCGTCAGAACCGGTCGTGATGTTAAAAGGTGTTCCTGAATTCGCCACCAGCATCAGTCCCAGCTTGAACGCCACGGGAAGGTTAGAGGTGCCGGCCAGCACAAATCGGTGTTGCGCGTCGAAGGAAGAACGCCCCCACTCCGGTCCCAGGTTGCGGCTATCGGCGGGCAGCGCCAGCGCCCCGTCGGTGTTATCGTCACTGCGAGAGAATGTGTACTGCGCCTTGAATTTCACCGCTTTCCCTATCCAGCCCTGCAGGCTGGCTATGAGCGCGTTGCTTCGCAGCAGTCCGGTGGATTCCACCACTCTCTCCAGAAACAAATTGGGATCAGGTCTGACGCCGGCCAGGGGAGCATTCACGTCGAGAGCGCGGAACAGATGGACGCCCCGCAGATACCGGTATTCGACTGTGCCGCTCAATGTCCGGAACACTGGATGCTCGACGCTCATGCTTGCCTGAAATAAATACGGTGATTGCGCATTTGGATCAAGCAGCCAGACGCTCGGCTTAGCGCCACTGAATGAAGCAACAGGAAAGGATGGATGCCTGAGGATAAATTCTTTTTCTTGCGCGCCGTCCAGCAGGCTGACTTGCTCCATCACATGGTCGGAAAGGCGATCGTAAAAAACGCCTGCGCCGGCCCGAAATACTGTTTTTCCGTCTCCTGGCGCATAGCCTAGGGCCACGCGCGGACCAAAGTTCGTGTGGTTAGTCAAGTGCTCCTGCCAGTCATAGCGCAGTCCCAGCATCAAGCTGACATGGGACTGGAAGTTGGTTGTGTCCTGGATAAATCCATAGGCCTCGTGCTTTGTGAAAGATAGGTTGGGATTTCCAGTTGCCGACTGGAACAAGACTGGTGTATTGCCGTTGAAGGCGGATAGATCAGGAAACGTGAAAATCCCGCCAAAATTCGTAGAATCAGTATCGGTGAAGAACTTTGGGAGAAAAGCCGCTCCGGCGCGCAGAGTATGGCTTCCGTGGACATAATTGATTACATCCTGTATCTCCATCCTGGTCCCGTCTTCTTTAAATGCTGATGGATTGGCGCCTCCGAGGAAGGCGCCGCTCACGTCGAGTTCGGGAGCTGATGCAGGACTTCCTATGCGTTCGTGCTCGCGTTCAAAGCTAAACCGCACTACATTCATGAAAGTCGCCGACCCGGCAGTCGTGTATGACAACTTGAATTTGTGCTGTGTGCTGTCGGACGTTGTAGCATGCTCGGGAAGCTGCAGACCGCCGACGTCTTCGTTTTCCCGCGGATTATTGTGGAAGCTATAGAGAAGAGTAAGTGTGTTGTCCGGGACGGGCTTAAAGTCCGCGCGGCCAATAACGCTGGTTGTGGTCTGTGCGGTCGGAACATTTTGTATCACTTGGCCCTGTGGCGTCGTGGCATTCACAATTGCGTCCTCGTCATTTGAGAGGCGCGAAGCGCTCAGGAAAAATCGAGCATGGCTGATGGGCAGTGGCCCACCCAGGGTCGCCTCCCAAAGGCGCCGATTGAGATTCGGCTTTTCATCCGCAAATGCATTCTGTGCATCAAAAATGTCATTACGCGCGTAAAAAGCCAGCTTGCCTTCAAAATAAGATCGCGAGCCATAGCGCGTAGTTACATCAAGTCTTCCCGAACCAGGACGCCTGAACTCTGCCGAGTACGGATCCCTGTTTATATAAATTTTCTTGATTGCATCTGTGGGCTCGTTGAGCGTGCCGCTCTCAACTCCGTCCACCACGATGGAGGTACCTTCAACGCCCTGAGCTGCAGGTGAAAGAAAATTGCTGACAACCGGGAGAATGTCTTGGCTTTGAGACGGGAGCCCTGCAAGGAAATCGGAGTTCACGTTTAAGGCGTCGGCGTTGTTTTCCGGCGCATCCGGACGTGAACCTGAGGCGCTTACTTCAACCTCTTCTTCAGCGCCACTGATCGGCATTGTCGCTCGAAGGTTGTTTAATGCCTGGTTTCCAACAGAGACCGGTGCTTCGAAACGCTTAAACCCCTCAGCTTCACTCCTCAGAAAATATTTGCCAGGAGCTACATTCGTGAACACAAACTTGCCCTCTCCACTGCTCCGCACTGCAACAGCCTGATTCGTGGTGTTGTTGATCAACGTGACTCTGGCGTCCGGAATCACGGCTCCGGTTTGATCTTCCACCGAACCGCTGACCGTAACGCCGGTTTGGGCGCTTATGATGGCGCTCGATGAAAAGGCCAATACTAGGAGCAAACATACGGTTTTCATACTTACCTCACAACCGCTGATCCACGTCACCGGTCATTTCCAAAAACGCTGGTCTCAAAACGGATCACCTTCTGACCTCACTTACAATTCCGGTGCGCCCTCTGAATTCCCACAAATCGCGATATTGCCCATTACGCAGCAGAAGTTCCTGGTGAGAGCCCTGTTCGATGATTTGCCCATCGGCCAGCAACAGAATCAGATCCGCTTCTGAAGCTGCTTCAAGATCGTGCGTAATCAGGATTGACGTCCTGCCGGACATCAGTCTTCGCAAGGCTTCGCGCACCGTTGTTTCACTCTCGATATCAAGGCCCGTCATGGGCTCATCGAGAATCAGAATGGGCATGTCGCGGATAAACGTTCGCGCAATGGCGATGCGTTGGCGCTGGCCGCCGGAAAGTGTTGCCCCACGCTCACCGACTACCGTGTCATAACCGTTCTCAAGCTGCATGATGAACTCATGGGCGTTCGCGGCCTTTGCTGCAGCAACGATCTCCTGTTCGGTAGCATCCAGTTTTCCGTAGGCAATGTTTTCTCGCACTGTGGTGGCGAAGAGCAACGAGTCCTGCAGCACAATGCCGATTTCGCGTCTCAGACTCTCAAGCCGATACTTTTTGATATCAACACCATCAATGCTGATAGAACCAGTCTGGGGGTCATAGAGACGCAGAGCCAAGGATCCCAAAGTTGATTTTCCGGAGCCTGACCTGCCCAATAACGCAACCTGCTGCCCCGGAGCCACTTCGAAAGAAATATTGGTTAGCACTGGCGCGCCAGTTTGATAAGCGAAGGACACATCATTGAACTTGATTTTGCCCTTGAGATCTGCGGCTTCAATCGCGTTGGGATCGTCCTGAATGTCAGGCTCAAGATCCAGAACATCAGCAATCCGGTGTGCTACTACCGCGGCGCGGCTGACACGACTGGAAAGCTTCGCCAGGTTGCGAATCGGCGTGTACATGCTGTTCATGTACGCGGCAAAGACCAGCACATTCCCCGGCGTCATCTGCCCCATAAGAGCTTCCACGGAGCCAACCAGGACGACGGCCCAGGTTCCGGCAGCTACTGTGAGATCGGCCGCGCGCGCCGCTGCCGCCTCAAGACGAGCCGTGCGCACGCTCTCTTTCAAGGCTTCAACGCTATCGTTCTCAAAGCGCTCCTTCTCGTAACTTCCTCTCCCAAACGCTTGTACCAGATGCATGGATGAGAAGACTTCGCTGGCTTTGGCTGCAATTTGACCTTCTGCTCTCCGCTGTCGTCTGGCGGAATCTCTGATCTTGCGGTAACGCACAAGTGACAGGAATACCAATACCGGGGTCACCGCAAGGACGATCAAGCTCAGCTTCCAGTTGATCGTCACCATGATCACAATCATCCCCAGCAACGTAAGGAACTCGGAGACAAAGGTAAGAACAAACTCAATGAGGGCATCCCGGAGTACGTTCGTATCCGAAGTGATGTTGGTGAGAAGCTCGCCTGAGCGCATGCGAGTGTGGAAGGACAACGAGAGCCTCTGCAGGTGAACGAACAGCGCGCGGCGCAATGAGTGTGCGAACCGGAAACCAATCTGTGACACGATGTGTGTTTGCGAGTACGCTGCGAAACTCTTCAGCAGCGCAATGGCAACGATCCCGGACGAAATAAGAACTACAGCGGTAACCGTGCCATGGGCGATCAGCTCATGCATGAATGACAACGAGTGCGGTATAGGCTTCTTGAAGAGAATGTAGTCAAAGATGAGCTTGAGAGGCCACGGGCGCAACAGATCGGCAAAGGCCAATAGCAGGGTGCAGACAGCCGCGATGGAAAGCCGGCCCTTTACCTCCACGAGATGTTCGCGAACAACTCTGTAGAACCGTCCTGGTTGGCTCTGGCCCATCAATCACATACCTCCACAGAATCGCTTGCCAGACGCTGCGCATCTCTTAGAAGTTCGGGAAGGATCTGTAGTCCAGGCAACCGAATGCGACTGACCGCGCGGAATGCACGTTCTGCAAATAGAGCCGCGGCCATGTGCCAGCGAAGCGACTCCGCTTCCGGTAGCTTGCCGATCTGCTGGTAGCCACTAAGAAAGACGTCAGCCAACGCGCGTTCATCTGCTTCCGTCAGGAGCCCAATATGCCGCTCATATCGCAATGCTGCCAACAGGCTGCCCAGATCGACGGCAGGAGACCCGAGCGACGCCTGGTCCAGATCAATTAAGGCGATACTTCCGGTGTCCAGCAGAATTCCGTTCTTCGGATGGACATCACCGTGCAGACACACGCGCTGCTCACTCCACTGTTTCTTTGCCGTCCGTAAGGCATCGCAGAGCTCTGAAGCCTGTTGCGCAAGCTCAGGCCTCACTAATCCAATGCTGAAAGCAGCTAACTGCATGTGTGAATCGGTGCAACGCGGGAACTCTGGCAGATGCGCCGGTACAGGCATTGCATGCAGGCACGCCAGAGCGCGTCCCAGACGGGAAAATGCTTCGGCCAATTCACGACCCTGAACGTCAGCCAGGCGTCTTCCGCGTAGAGCCTGCAAAAGCAGGATGTGGTGCTCGGCAGAGTGGTAGATCACTTCGGGAAACTCAATTTCAGCGCGCTCTGCTTCGGCACTTTGGCGCAGGGCCGTATACGTCCTGAAGCAACTCTCGTTGTGATGGCTGGCATAAACTTTGGCATATGCCAGGACATCATTTTGCGCACTCAGACACTGTGCAGTAGCACAATTCTCCGGCGCGTAAGCCACAATATTGCTTCCGGTCCATCGTGCATCAAAGAGCTGTGCAAACTCCTGCGGTATATCAACGAGCAACTGGAGATTCGCGATCTTGCGGTCATTGGGAAACGTCCAGAAAACGCTTTCTGTTTCCGGATCCTGAAATACGGGACGAAATGGGCCACAATGGACGGCCTTCTGCCGTGCCGCTTCAAACGCTTTCGTACTTCCACCCTCAGGAAAAGCGCGTCCGGCAACCATGCACGCCCCTTCCCTGGCAAAGACCTTGTAGGCCACGCGCAAACTTTCTCCTGCGTGGTAGGTGGTCCGAATATGCTCGCACCTTTGTATGACGATCGGACCTCTCGCGCCCAGTTCACGCGAAAACAGCTCAGCCATGAACTCGCGGTCAAGCAGCAAGTCGCGCTGTGGCAGCACACGGTCTGCAATTAGAGGCACGGAGCAAGTCGTAGAACTCATTCAAACCTCTCTACGCCACTCGATAAGCCGCCGTGAGAATTCCAGCCTACCCATGCAGCCGGTTGCGATTGTGCGACAAATTGGACCTCATCATCCTGATTGGAGCGGCACTCCTGGACGTTACAGGCGACGAAGCGTGCGTCCTCTCCATGCCCATCTGAACGACACCAGGCAGCAGAAGCGCGGCAATTGAACAGAGGCAGAGCGTGGTCTGCGATGGCTGGGCTCCAGATCACGTAATCCGTGGAGCCGCCGTCTCGACCTACGCCACTGATTTGTATCGCAAGACCTGGCAGCGCAGTATTTGGTGTGTGGATTGATTTGAGTTCCGGGACCCGCCGCCGCGATGACGGCATAATCACAGTCACAAATTCAGCGCAGTTCTTCCCTTCAATCATCGCGCTGACCACCGGCGCATTCTGCTTCACACCATAAAGTGGAGCGGACCAACCCGGTTCTATCTGCAGCCTGCTTCCGTGGCTGAACACCAGCGTAAGGTCCGGGACGACCACACGGTTGTCAATAATTTGAACGCGCTGCCACGCTTCCGGCGCGAGGTGGAAGCGTAGATCAAACCGGTGCGGCCGCTCTCCAGCCAGCGAATCAGAGATGATCCAATATTCGTCGCTTATATAGAAGATACGGCGGGTGTGAATTACCTCATAGCAGGGGCTCTCGGCCGTTCCAGCCAGTAGATCAAAACCGGGAGCGCTCCTCCGCTCAATGAATCGAGCTTGTGGCAGCGGCTTTTTCGGTTTCCCCCTGCGATAAGAGACCTGATCCAGGCCATCAATGCACACCGTGTTGTGGGCAGCAGTACCTTTGAACCACTGACGAAAGTTGGGCGGATGCTCAGAGTAGGTGTACCGGCCGGGATCGATGATCAAAGGCTTGCCTTCAGCGGCAATCTCCACATTCAGCATGTCATAGTGCCCATGACCGCCGTCGCCGAGCGGACCACAATCGAAGATGCAGAAGCCTTCCTGCTCGAATGATCTCTGGCCTTTGCCCCAGCCGCTCCTTTGAATGTGATAACCAGCATCCGGGAAACTGACGTAACGTTTCACCGGCGGCTCTGCCTCCGCCCCGGCCGTAGCCGCATAGAGGAAATCAGGGCGCGAAAGCAGAGAGGCCGCCAGTTGAAGCAAGTCAGAGTAATTCCCCGCGTCACTGTCAGAGAGAGTTGGAATTCCACCATCCGGGCGATGGCAGTGCATGGCAAATTCGCAGGCGCGTTCCAGGCGCTCGTCATACTCGGGAGAGAAAGTCATGCCAAATCGACGGACATTCTCACGCGCACCCAGATAGGACCGCAGCACCATCATGTGGTAGTGGCTTGAATGCTCTCGATGCACACCATCCGGGCGAACGTCCGTGAGCAGGTTCTGCTGGAACGCCTCCATTGCGAAATCCAACAAATCGGCGTCAAACGCGTCCGGCAGGGCCAGCGCAGCAATGAGCAGCGCATAGAGTTCCAGCGTGCGGTGATTGCGCTCTGCTGTGAGATGATTCCGCAAATACCTGGTTTGCTGCGCCAGGCTGGCTACGATCCTCTCCTCCAGCGCTTCAGCAAATCCGGGAAAATGTGGCGAATCGGCAAAGATATTCCAGGCATAGATCCAGTTTTGAATGCGTCGCCCATGCGCATCAGTGGGACCGAACTCTACGGGAACCTGCCGAATCCAGGAGTCCACCAGCTTTTCCCATGACCGCAGGAAACGCTTATCGCCAGAGTTGCCATAGGCTGCAGCCAGATCCAGACCGAAGTAGAACTTGATCCACGCAATATTCCACTCTTCGTCGTGGGGGAGGCCTGCCAGCAACCAGTTTGGATCAAGGCCGAGTTCCAGCGTGACGCCGTTCTCAGTGAATCTGCCGGCACAGGCATCCTCGGCGATCCTGCGGTCCCGATATGCGTGCTCAACTACGCAAAATACCGGCCGTGGTCTGATCTGCGTGCTGGCTAGGAGTTTCATGCTGCGCACTCACGGAACAGGTTCGCCATGCGAGCTGCGAGTTTGTCGCCATTGAATTTCGAGTCGATGGTTTCTTGTGCGCTGCGGGAAAGATCTGCGGTAAGCGCACTGTCACGTGTAAGGCGAAGGAAAGCTTCGGCTAGAGCACCGGGATCTTCAGACGGAACCAGTAGCCCGTTGACGCCGTCATCAATGAGTTCCGGGATTCCCGAAATCGGCGTGCTGACAACTGGAACTCCCACTGCCATGGCTTCCATAAGCACGTTAGGAATGCCATCACGATCCCCATTCTCGAGAACCCGGCACGGCAGGCAGAACGCGCTTGCTTTCTGATATTCACTGAAGAGCTGCGATTGCGACATTGGGCCGGGCAGAAACACATTGTTCTCCAGCCCATTCGTAGCAATGAGCCTGCGAATTTCTTTCTCATGCTCTCCACCTTCAGCAACAATGATTGCCTCAAAGGGCACACTCTTCTTGTGCAGAATGGCACACGCCTCCACAAGGATGTCAAAGCCCTTTTTGGGAATCAGGCGGCCGACGCCGAGCACACGGAAGTGCCCGTTCGTCTCACGCAGAGCACGCTGCTCTTTCATAATGTTGCAGAGCTCTGCGTTCAGTCCGTGGTAAATGCAGTGGACCGGGGTCTTGCTGCCGAGGTTTTCCAGATAATCCCGATTGGCGTCCGTGCAGGTGATGACGAACCGCGCGGCATCCATCTTGCGTCGCAGCAAGCCCGCAGGGTTGAGGCTGGGCAGGTAAATATCCTTTGCGTGCGCTGTAAAGGAAAAAGGAAGCTTCGTCATCATGGATGCAAACCATGTGACGGTGGTGGCGCCGTGACAGTAGTGACCGTGGATGTGGCTCACATCGCCCGCGCGCTCCAGCAAATCTGCCAGCATCACGCCCTGCAGAAATTCCTTGACATAAACTTTGCGCGGCCACGCCCAAAATCCTTTACGCGCGCGTACCGCCTGCGCAAAAGCTGCTCCCGCTGCGCGCAAAACCCCCAGCGGATGTTTTCGGGTAACACGCCGAAGCGAGGGGATAAAATGCTTCAGATTGGCGGAGAGCCATTTGAAGAGCGATGACTTGCTCATCGACGTCGTGTCC
>DATFDA010000194.1:0-7809 GCA_035252525.1 Candidatus Angelobacter sp.
AAACCTGTTTCCTGTCGCCGGGTGGTTTCAAAAGAGAAGAAATAGTAGGTTCGGTCTTTTTTCAGCGCTCCGCCGAAATCGATGCCGGCCTGAACGCGCGTGTACGCCGGGTCAGGAGTGTTGCTGAAAGGATTCACCGCCTGGATGTTGCGGTTGCGCAGGTAACCGAATGCGGATCCATGGAAGTCATTGGTCCCGGATTTGGTAATGATGTTGATCACGCCGCCGGAAGCCCGTCCGTATTCGGCCTCGTAGCCGTTGGTGAGGATCTGAAATTCCTGCACGCCTTCCTGGGAAATGGTAGAGCGGATGCCGTTGACTGAGTTATCCACCGCGTCCATGCCGTCAACGTTCACCGCATTCGAGCGTGCGCGCTGGCCGCCGAAGTTCAAGCCCGAGGTCGGCGCTGCGCCAATGCTGGGAGCAACGTCCCGTTGCAACTGGGAATTGGTCAGGGAGAAGTTAACGTAATTGCGGCCGTTGATTGGCAAATTCTCGATTCGTCGTTCGCCAATCGTGGTGCTGGTGGAACTCTTGGAAGTCTCAATCAGCTCCGGTTCTCCTGTTACCGTGATCTCAGTTTCCGCTGTCGCCAGTTGCATGGTCACTGGATATTGCGCCGCCTGGCCCACGGTGAGCGTGACCTGCTTGGCAACTACCTTGGCAAAGCCCGTGGCCGTTACGCTCAGGGTGTATTGTCCCGGAGGAACGGAAAGCAGGTTGTACTCGCCTGCCTCATTGGTTTCCGCCGAACGGGTAATATTTTTTGCTTCATCATGCAGGCTGACGGTGGCGCCATGGATCACGGCGCCGTTGGGATCTTTCACTACGCCGTGCAATTCGGCGGTGGCTGCGGATTGCCCCAGGGCCGTGCCCGCGATCATCATGATCGACAGCAGAAATGGCAAGCGCTGAATAATCTTCATTTGAAATGTCGCTCCTCACCCTTTTGTGCATTCTGGCGGCTTGATTGTGCAGATGGGTGGACTGGTTGGGCTTTTTATCATTGAGCAGCTACAAAGGCAAGCCGGATTTCACTTTAGGGATAACGCTTAAGACTCTGCCCACCACCATCGAAAGGGTTGGCACGCCGGTTTGGGCTGAAGAATGGGCCTCATAACTCCAGGCATTTCCAAAATCGCTGGGCTGTGACCGAACTCAGGTTCGTTCTTCAACTCTCAGTTTTTCCTGTTTCCCCAGATAGCTTTTCTTGCGAAACCAGTCCTCCATTGCCGACTGCAACCGGTCCAGCGGCACCCTGGCGCCAATCTCCATTGCGCCGTCTGCAATCGGCAGCGTGTCATCGAAAATCTGGTCGTTGGTGAAATTACGCATGGCAAAATTATCCAGCCACTTGAGTGGGCAGGGGTGATTCTCGGCTTCACCACCATACGTCACGCTGATTCTTCTGGAATACATCCAACCATTATCCTCAACCGGGGCGGACGCCATTCTATCCAGTACCGGTTCGGTTTTAGCGATGTTAACTAACTATGTACTATGCATCATCCGTGCATCCTTCAGAACCGCAGCTTTGCAAACCACAAAGGAATCCGAAGAAATTGAGATTGAGTACCACCTTTGTTGGGCACGCGCGGAGCTTATATGAGTGCAAAAGGGGACATCAGGTGATGTTTTTGTCCCACTTTGGGATGAGGATTTGCTAATTTTCCGGGGTCATGATCTTCAGTAACCAGCGAAACTGCAACGGATGGCGCATCCTAAGCACTATATAGATGTGAAAGAGGTCTGACCCCCTAATGGAAATCCAGAACCAGGACGGCACTCATCGCGACATTGGCCAGTTAGTAAACCAATTGAAAGAGCTGACGGCTGAACTTACTCAGGTACACAATGAACTTTATTGGCTCGCGATGCAGACCCAGGATGCCAAGGGAAAAGACACGCCTGCGGAACTGAACGTGAATCTCCTCGCCGAGCTAAAAGGCGCCGTGGACAACATGCGCCTTTTGCTGTGGAAGTATATTGAAACCGCATCGGTTCTGGATCCCCAGGTGGTCCAGGAAGGCTTGGAAACGCAGCGCCTCCGTCGCGTTACTGAATTTCTGCAATTGCTCCGTGACCGTCTTGGCCAGGCACCAAATGAACAGCCGCTTTCATTCATCGAGCGAATCAGCGCTGCGGTTAAGGAAAAGATCAAGGATCCACGAGCAGCGTAAAGATCGCTTTCAATCACTGAAATCAGAAAGCGATATTCCAGCAAATCCGATCCGGTTTTTCCGTCTTTGTTCACCGGTCCGCGGCAGCCAGTACTTCGCGCGCCGCTCTTTTGCCCGAACCTATTGCGCCGTGGACTGTCCCATTATGGCCTTCTTTGTTAGTCGCCTCACCGGCGAAGAAGAGCGTGCTTTCAACTCGCTCGGCTAAAGCCTGCGGTGCTCCCATTCCTCCGGTCACAATGTAGCTATAAGCGCCGCCCGAGTACGGATCTGCCTGCCAATCATGGACCATGCCGCGTTCCAGATGAGAGTGCAGTGCCGGCTGCTCAATCTCAAGGATCCCGCCCAGAGAATTCATCGCAGTTTGGATAAGCTGCTCATTAGATTTTCCCTGCAGGTGTTGTGTATGTCTGCCTGCCGCCCAACCGGTGAGTATGGGATAAGGCAATGGATTGCTGCTCCACCAGGTGGGAAAATGAGGATCATCGGTAAAAAGGAAGCTCAGATTACGCATCTCCGGCGCTTCCTCCCAGAATTTATCGCGAAAGCAAAGACTCACGCGTATGACCGGCCCCGTATCGAGTAAGGAGATGGCCCGGTGCTTTGCCTCGGGAAGTTCAGGAACGAAACGGACCTTGGCGGATTTGAGTACCGCCAGCGGCAAAGTTACAACCGCGCAGGGAGCGCTGAATTCTCGTTCTGCCGCCCTGACCCTTACTTCTCGCTTTTGCCAGGAAATTTCGGAGACAGATGTATTTAGCAGGACCTTACAGCGCTCGCCATCAAGCGTTTCCGAAAGAGCGCGGACCAACAAGTTGTAACCATCCCGCATCCGAAATGAAGTTTCGCCATTAATGGCTTCTTCCGCTCTGGTTGTGTGTATAAGCCAGTGCACGCTCACGCCATCCGGCTTTGCGGCGTGAAATCCTTCCACAAAGTCCAGCGCCAACTGTTTCGTCTCGGCGCTGTATTGGCTTCGCTCAATGTACCGTTTGAATGATTGGTCTGGTTCGCCCGCAGGCATGTTTTCAAACAGGTGATTTACCTCAGCCATTACATGGCCGGAATCGCCCCAAACGCCGTTTCTCTTTCGGCGCATCTCGCCCGCAACTTGTGCAATTTCGAGCTGCGCTCTGCTGATAAGCTCAAAAATATCTGGCGACTCGCCATGGACGAATTCAGCGCCCAGTTCCACCGGGAATCCCAGGCTATGGTCTGTGTAAATACGGCCGCCAATGCGGTCACGTGCTTCCAGCAACAGAACATTCAATCCGGCGGTAGATAATTCACCTGCGGCGGCCAGTCCGGCGGCTCCTGCGCCGATCACAATAACGTCTGCGCTATTGCTCATTACGCAATGACAGTGATGCGCTCTCCTGGTTCGCCGGAGATACGGTGGGCATGGGATAAACTCCCAGGGATCGCGCCGCGCCTATGTCAACGGTGAGGACCTTGTTGGCGGGAGTGTTTTTGAGCCAGCCTTGGGCCCGCCTGACCGCCTCCAGGAACGTTCCTTCGGGCAGCACCGTCAGATCCAGATACAAGATGTGCTGCGACTCCGGCGCCAGCTTTACGCCCACAAAGGCGTGGCCCGGCACAATTACAATCACTGGCTGCATACCTAGATTCTCCATGGCAGAGGCAAAAACCACGCTCACATCAATGCAATTCGCATTGCTGAGATCCAGCGTCTCATGCGGTAAGCGAATGCGCTGGGTCTCGCCGGGATAGTTGCCGAAGGTGTAAATGCTGCTGACATAGCTCAGGTGAGATTGCTTGAGCGCAGTGAACACCGCTCGGGCCTGGGCCCGCACATCTCTTTCAAGATTGTGGCCGGGTACTTGATTGTATCCGCGCAGACGGCCACCGGGCATGATACGCTCCGCCCGCGAAACCAGTTGCAGCACCGATTCATCGTGCGGCGTTACCCAACGGGCAAGCAGTTGGGCGTTGGAGAACTTCTGTCCCCAGTAAAGGTCTGATGATCCATGGATAAATACAGGCCGCTGCTGGGCAAACGTATGGCCGCTTCCAGGATCTTTCACTTCCACACTCAGCATCGCCTGGCGAATCTCGCCGTTCTGGTAGGCCTTGCTTAGCAGTTCGGGATCGAGGCTAAAGGTGCGCACCTCATGCGGGCCAATCACCGCAGTCTCCCTCAGTTCTGCGCTCCAGCCCTGCACCTGCGCGGTAATGATCTGAAGCACAGGCTTGGAAGCGGTATTGGAAATACTTAGAACAGCCACAGGCCAGTAATCCACAGCCCGGGCTCCGGCCAGCGCGGGAAAAATCTCTCCACGTCCGGGAAGATTGAGTTCGTAATGCACCTGCAGAGGGGAGGCGGGTGAACTTGTGGGCTTCATTTTGGCTGGTAAGCCGGGTTCGGCAATGGGCGTGAGGGTAAGCTTGTGTACGAAATAATATCCCCAACCCAGCGTACCGGCCAAGGCGAAGGTCGTCACCATAAAGACGATCGCCAGCACGCGCGCAGCTTTGGCAGAGAGCCCGGAAAATAGCATCTATAGATTGGGTGATAAACAGAGCTGACGGGTTGCAAAAACTTCAGCCTACCCTGCAGCCGATCCTAATCCCTGATTAAGCCCTGAGACCGCAGGCTCTTGCATCAC
Organism: Candidatus Angelobacter sp.; assembly: GCA_035252525.1. Lineage (GTDB taxonomy): Bacteria > Acidobacteriota > Terriglobia > Terriglobales > Acidobacteriaceae > Angelobacter. The sequence goes on from DATFDA010000194.1 coordinate 4,808, forward strand.
TTCTTCGGCGTCTGTCTTTGCAGCACGGGCGACGATCTCCAGAATTCGGGGTCGTCCGCCAGCCACTCTCCCGCAGGATTGCTCATTGCCGGGCTCACCGAGAAAATAAAGGTCTCAGTGGTAGTTACAGATTGGACCAGTAACTCACGCAGGCGTCCACGGACATTGTCATCGAGATCGTCATAATCCAGCAGCCCGTCCAATGCTTCAGCGGCGCTGCTGAAAGATGGGAAAGGCGAGAATGTGATGAAGGTGTGATCGGGCATTCCTGAAAGCACCTCGTACACGGCGCGGCCGTCGCTTGTCCCCGCGCGTTCGCGAGCGTTGCGCAGCAGACGCTGACTATCTTCGTATTCCCGCTCGTGCCCGGAAAGAATTTTCACCACGGAGATGGTGAAGAAGCGCGTTCTCGGCGGCATGAGGCCGTGATTGCGCGAGAGATCATCACGATAGCGCAGGAAAACCGTATGCGGATCGGAAACCAGATTGGTCTTGGCCTCCATCAACCTGCCCAGATCAGCAGCCAAAGCCGCGTTGCGCAAAAACGGCTCGTCACTGCGCTCCATGGACGCGTAGGAATCAAAGCCGGAGACAAACCACGCTTCTTGGGGTCCGCTCCTGGCCTCAAGGGCCAGATATGGCCATGTGCTGGCGCGGGCACAGGCGGCAGCCGCCTCATTTTCAATCCTGGCGTACTCGGGTAATTTTCCAGGTTTAACCGTGTCTACATAAATCTGAAGGATGTCAGGTGGAGGCAGCACGGCCTGTTGCGCGCATGCAGGCAGGGCAACACACACCAGGAGCAAGGTAAAGAGCACTGGGCGCATAGCGCACATTTAAGCAAACAGAGTAGCGGATGTCATCAAAGAAAAGGCTGGGGAGACATGCCTTCAGGGAGAGCACTTCAGAGCCGGCTTACACCAGTTCCGTCATTTTCTTTTCATTTAGATACTTCACAATCTTGCCGACATCCTGAGAGTGTTCGCGAGTGGTGACCAGAATAGCATCCTCAGTTTCCACCACAACCAGATTATCTACGCCCACCGCCGCAACAAATTTGTCCGGAGCGTAAATGTAATTTCCGGTGGCATTCACGGCATAGAGATCTTTGCTTTCGACTACATTGTGGTCTTCCGTCTGCCCATGCAGCGCGTGGTGCTCATACAAAGCAGCCCACGACCCGAGATCGTTCCAACCGAAATCAGCCCGCAGGCAGAGCAGGTTGGAGGAATGCTCGCCTTTGGCGGAACGCGGCTCCAGCACCGCATAGTCAATGCTGATGTTTTCGCAATTGGGATACAAATCCGCAAAGGTGGACTCAAACTCTTTGCTGCCCCAGGCCCCCGCAATTTTTTCGAGATACGGCGTAGTTTCAGAAAAATGTTCGCGCAGCGCGTGAGTAAGCGTGCGCGCACTCCAGACAAACATTCCGCTGTTCCAATAATAGTTGCCCGCGGCAAAGAACTCGTCCGCCTTGGCCTGGTTCGGCTTCTCCGTGAATCGGCGCACGCGGAACAGTTCAGGATCAAGTTGGTCTCCGGTTTCAATGTAGCCGTATCCGCTCTCGGCCCGAGTGGGCTGAATACCCATAACGACAATGTTGTCGCCCTCAGAAGCAATGCGGATAGCGCGCTCAAGAACCACGCAGAACCGCTGCTCGTTGGCGATTACATGATCGGCAGGAAACATGCCGATGATGGCTTCGGGATCGTGACGGGCCAGCAAGAAGGCGGCCAGACCAATGGCCGGCGCCGTGTTTCTCGGCTCCGGTTCAACCACAATCTGCCGCCTGGGGATGTCCGGCAATTGACGGACAATTTCGTTATTGACGTAATTATTAGTGATGATCCAGAAGTCTTTTTCCGCGCCGAGCGGCAGAAGCCTCTCCACTGTCTTCTGGACCATGGTAAGTTTCCCGTCCAGAGCCAGCACTTGTTTGGCCAGCTTGCGCCGGCTGCGTGGCCAGAACCGGGTACCGCTTCCTCCTGCGAGTATGACTGGATAAAAGTGAGGCATGTTCAGCAATTCAGAACCGGCCTTTAGCACTCAGCCTTGGAGACCAAGGCTAAGTCGAGCTGGCAGTTGTTTCATAAAGTACGGTTTTTGGGTGCTCCATTTCTTCCACCGGCAGTGATGAGCAGAGAAATTCCAGCTCCCATTGCGGTCTCAGGGTAAACCTGTCCACGGCGGCGGGTACAACAATCGCTTCACCTGCGGCGAAAGTTAACGGCGCGCTGCCTTTATACTCAACTACGCCGCAACCCTGAGTCGCCACCAGGCACCACACGCTTCGGCGCGCCTCCGGTGGCCGGTTGAACTCCCAAGGCTCTTTTAATGCAAATTTGTCCACAATAAAGCAGGGCGAGCTGAGCAAGTTTGATTGCGTCTTGCCATTGTGATTGAAAGCCTGTCCTGCAATCACTTTGCCCGCATGAGTGCGCTCCTTGGTTGCGCGGAGCCCTTGTTCAATGTGAAGCTCGCGAGGCCGGCCATAGTCATAGAGCCGAAATGTTGTGTCCGAGTTTTGCTGCGTCTCAACAATCACCGAGCCTGCGCCGATGGCATGTACCGTGCCAGCGTCCACGTAAATCATGTCGCCCTGGCGGACGTCGATCCAGTTGAGCAAGTGCTCCATACGGGCCTGACGAATGGCCAGCTCCACTTCCTGCTTTGTCGTTCCCGGCCTGAGCCCCAACCCAATTTGCGCACCGGGATCGGCGTGCAAGACGTACCAACACTCTGTCTTTCCGCAGGGCTCTCCTAATTCGCGCGCGCCATCGTCATCGGGATGGACCTGGACTGAGAGCTTGTCGCGTGGAAAGAGGAACTTAATCAACAATGGAAATCGCGACAGCACAGGTGCAGTCTCACCCGTAAGCCGCTCGCCATACTCGCGGCTCAGTTCGCCAAGGGCGCGGCCGGAAAAAGGGCCGTTCGCAACGCGGCACTCGTCGCCAGTCAGCCAGGCTTCCCCTACAGGCGCTGAAGTAGCGAGATCCGGA
>DATFDA010000195.1:0-6326 GCA_035252525.1 Candidatus Angelobacter sp.
CCTTTTAGGCCGCCAGCCCTGCCTTTGCGGTTCGGCTGGCGCTTTGATTGGCTAATTTTATCCTCAGCCTCACCAGTGGCAATATCAACAATCAATTTTGCGAGTTGGTTTGTATCGCGTGGTCTTTTGCCCTTCGGTACCATGGCTCTATTTTACCTGTGCTTTCCTGTTCAGCGTGGCCCTGACCTCTTCCGTGAGTGCTTCCATTTTCTTCAGATATTTGGGCGTGAGAATTTTCGTCGTGGATATTGCCTCAAGCTGCTTTATCAAGAATTGCAGCGAACTGTTCAGCACCACCAGCAGCCTGTAAATGCCTTCGATTTCGCTGCTGGTAAACTTTGGAGCAGCCATATCGCCTCGCGTAAAGGTGATTTTGGTCAGGGCGTATTCGTGCTGATACACGTATGCGCCCGCTCCTTTGTACCGCATATTGACTGTGGATTTTCAAACTGAGCCACTACCGAATTTTGCTATTTGGGTTTTGATCCGCGAAGATCCGCGCAAATCCGCGGTAGAAGTGTTTTTAAGGCTAGATATCCGCCAGTTCCCATCCATCTTTCTTCATTTCTGATTGCAGCCAGCGTTGCAGCGTGGTCCGCAGAGAAGATGGAACATCAGAGAACTGGATTCCGTGATGGCCTTCTTTCTGGGTCCAAGCCACTCGGCCAAGAATATCCGCCGCGCTGTTGGTTCCGGGAATGGCGAAGTACAATGACACAGGCGCGCCAAACTTCAGAGGATGGTCAGTGCGGACTCCGGCGCCACCCAGGCTAAGGTTGGTCAGAACACCTTCAAACTGTTCGTTGGCATACTTCATCATCACCGGCAATTCCAGGTCAGCACGATAGTACTTCTGCTGGCTCACGCTTAGCGTGCCCGCTGCCGGCTTGTCTTCTTCTTCGCGATAGAGTTTCAGCTTGCGCAGCAGCGTCCGCCGGGAAATCCCCAGACTATCGGCGGCTTTGCCCTGATTGCCGCCGTTTTTCTCCAACGCCTGGAAGATCATCTGCCGTTCCATGTCATCCAGGTCGCCGGAAATGGGAGGGGCACTCTTTTCCCGTGGCTCAGTGCCACCAATTTGCAGATCCTCAGCGGTAATCTCGTCTTGAGGATTCGGCGCCTGCAACACTGCACGAAAGACCACGTTGCGCAGCTCGCGCACATTTCCGCGCCAGCGATAGCACAGCAGCGCATCGATTGCATCCTGGGTGAAAACCGATTCAGGGTAGTGCTCTTGCAGCACTTGTTCCGCAATCCCCAGCACGTCCTCAGGACGGTCACGCAATGGCGGCACATCCAGCTTAAACTGCGCCAGGCGGTGATAGAGGTCTTCGCGGAATCGGCCCTGGCTGACCAGGTCTTCAAGGTCGCGGTTGGTGGCGGCTACAACTCGAACGTCCACGCTCACTTTTCTGCTTCCGCCAAGGCGGAAATAAGGAGCGCCGTCCAGCACGCGCAGCAATTTCACCTGGACCTTGATGTCCAGATCACCGATTTCATCCAGAAACAGCGTTCCCTTATCGGCAAGCTCAAAAAAGCCGGGCTTGTTTGAGTCAGCTCCGCTGAAGGCGCCCTTCTCGTAGCCGAACAGCTCGCTTTCCACCAGGTGTTCCGGAATGGCCGCGCAGTTCACGTCAATCAGAGGTCCATGTGAGCGCAATGAGCAGTTGTGGATATGGTGGGCAATCATCTCCTTGCCCGTGCCAGTCTCACCCGCAATCAGGACGGCGGCCGGATGTCGCGCCACCTTCTCTGCCAGTTTCATCACTCGCTTGAGCGATTCGCTGCGAACCACAAGGTTTTCCATGCCATTGCCGGATTGGCTGGTAGCGGTTGCATTTTGTCCGTGGGCTGTTGGCATGGGCGCGTAACGGCTTGCGGCTTCTTTTGAATGCTGTGAATCTGCGCTAATAATGTAGCAATTCCGTCGCTTAGGCAATAAAGAAAGTAGTGCGGGGAAATTACTTTAGTTGAGCCCTCACGGTACTGCCTGATAAAGATTTCAAAGCGCAGTTTACAGCGCTTCAAAAGGGGCATAGAATGCTCAGTTTTCTTCTCACACCCCATCTCTGAGGCAACTATGTCCTTAAGAAAATCCCTGTTCATTGTTTTGCTTCTTACGGCTTTCGCTTTCCCGCAAGCCGGCCCTAAGAAGGCAAAAAAGAAGGCTGCTGCAACTGCCAGCGCCGCAGCTTCTGATACCAAGCCCGTCGCACGTCCAAAATCATTTGATCTCAATGCCATGGACAAGACGGTCAATCCTTGTGATGACTTTTACGAGTACGCCTGCGGAAATTGGCGCAAAAATAACCCCATTCCTTCCGACCAGGCGCGCTGGGGACGGTTCAATGAATTAGCCGAATACAATCGCCAGATCCTGCACCAGATACTGCAAAAAGATTCGGCCAACAACCCCAAGCGTAATCCCGTGCAGCAGAAGATCGGCGATATGTATGAATCCTGCATGGACGAGAAGGCCGTAAACGCCAAGGGCAGCACTCCCATCAAGCCTGAACTGGCCCGCATTGCCGCCATCTCCAATAAAGATCAGCTTATGGCCACGGTCGCGTACCTGCATTCCATGGGCGTGCCTTCGCTGTTCGGCTTTGGTTCGCAACCTGATCTGCACAATGCCAGCATGATGGTCGCCAATATCTTTCAGGGCGGATTAGGACTGCCGGACCGCGATTACTACCTGGCGCAGGACGACAAATCGAAAGAGACCCGCACCAAGTACCTGGAACACGTCACCACCATGTTCACGCTTCTGGGTGATGCTCCTGAGGCCGCCAAAAAAGAAGCGCAGACAGTGATGGATATAGAAAGCAAACTGGCTGACGCTGCTTATGAGCGCGTTAAAATGCGCGATCCGAGGACTCGCGACCATAAAATGCCCATCAGCGAGCTTGAGAAACTGGCGCCGAACTTTGAATTCGCCAAGTTTTTCACGGATACTGGCGCGCCCAGCTTTACTGATGTGAATGTGGTCCCGCCTGATTTCTTTGAGAAAGTAAACCCGGTCATTGACAGCGTTCCCATTGCTGACTGGAAGACCTACCTGCGCTGGCATGTAGTGGATGCCGCTGCGCCCATGCTTTCCGACAAATTCGTCAACGCCAATTTTGAATTCTTCGGCAAGTATCTCAGTGGCCAAAAGGAATTGCAGGCCCGCTGGAAGCGTTGCGTACAAACCACCGACCGGCTTCTTGGCGAAGCATTGGGTCAACCTTACGTCGATGAAACCTTCGGCCAGGAAGGTAAAGACCGCATGTTGCAGATGGTTAAGGAACTGGAGGCCGCCCTGGGCGATGATATCCAGAGCCTTGACTGGATGACCCCTGAAACCAAGAAAAAAGCGGAAGTAAAGCTGCAAGCCATCACCAACAAGATCGGCTACCCCGACAAATGGCGTGACTACAGCACAGTCGTGATCAAGCGCGGCGATTTTCTTGGCAATGCCCAGCGCGCCCGCGCTTTCGAGGTTCATCGCAACTGGAATAAAATCGGCAAGCCGCTCGACAAGAAAGAGTGGGGCATGAGCCCGCCGACCGTGAATGCCTACTACAGCCCGCCAAATAATGACATCAACTTCCCGGCCGGAATCCTGCAACCGCCGTTCTTTGACAAAACTGCAGACGCAGCTGTGAACTTCGGCGGCATTGGCGTAGTCATTGGCCACGAATTGACCCATGGCTTTGACGACCAGGGCAGCAAGTTTGATGCTGAAGGCAACTTCAGCAACTGGTGGACTGACGCCGACCGCACAGAGTTTGAAAAACGTACCGGCTGCGTTGCAGATGAATACAGCAAGTTCTCTCCGGTTGACGACGTTCATCTCAATGGGCGGCTCACCCTCGGCGAAAACACCGCAGACAACGGCGGCAGCCACATTGCTCTGATTGCGCTGCGCAAGCGCATTGAGCACGATCCCTCGATCGGCCAAACCAAGGAGGGCTTCACGGCTGAGCAGCGTTTCTGGCTCGGCTTCGCCCAGGTGTGGTGCCAGAACCAGACGGACGAAAGCTCACGCCTGCTGGCTAAAGTTGATCCGCACTCGCCTGGTAAGTTCCGCGTGATAGGCACGGTGCAGAACAGCGCGGATTTTGCCAAGGCCTTTAATTGCAAAAAGGGAGACAAGATGGTGAGCGACAACGCTTGCCACGTCTGGTAATTTCAGCCGGGAAACATTGCTTAATCCCCTTGCCGCACAGCGTCTTTGCTGTGCGGCATTTTCATGTGTTAAGCGCCGCCTCCACCCCCCAGGAAATGAGCACCAGTCGAAATGAACTTTAAGTTGTGAATATGCGCCGGTGCCTCTGCATACCGCAATTCCCATTTTGGAACACACTAGCTACGATAGTTGTGCACTATTTCTTGCTTTTCAATTCTTAATGAAAGTTCCTGCCGATTGCGAGATCAACGTCATTGCGCGGCACCCGTGCCGAAAGTTGTGTCGTGTCGCGATGTGGCAAAGATTGAACCGCAAGGAGCGCAAGCATGTCCCGAAAAGATAGAGATGACAGTATTTGGTTATCGGAACATTCAGATAGAAGACGAATCCGTGACGCGGAAAATGCACGACAAAACCGCGCGGAAATCACCAAGGCACTTTCCCACGGCCAGATTAGACGGCGTGATCTGGTCAAATGGGGCTTGTTCACAAGCGCCGGCATTATGTTGCCGATCCGCGGGCTAAATCCATTTGTCACGTATGCGGTGGCCCAGAATGCGCCGGTAAAATCGCCGAGCGCGATTCTTGCGGACGAGCCTGACAATCAGGGAATCCCTACGGGACTACCCGCCAGCCCAACCTTTGGTGTCCAGCCATTTACGCAGCCAATGCCGCGTTTCGACGTCCTGCTGCGCAATCAAGTCTCAACTTTAAATCCCGCGCCGATGGCACAGTCCAACCAGACGCAGCAAGTGCTTGATGCCGGTTTCGGGTTTCCCGCTGGAACCATGGGCCCAATTGAGGGCCGTCCCCCAGGAGCGAACTGGGCGCACCAGCGGTTTGCACAGTTCCCTCCCCAGGTAGCAATTGAGGTCACAACCAAGCCGGCGACCACGAATACTACCTACAACCCGCAAGTGACCTCGGACTTGAATTCTGGAATCAATCCAGCCACACCAATCCCGCCACAATTTCATCCCAGCTTCCCAATTCAGAATGCAAACCGGGTATGGACCTTCCAGGGCACCTTTCCTCCCAAGCTGACCCAGGTCCGCTATGGCGAACCAGTCCTGTTCCGCCATCACAACGGCTTGACGACTGACATCAGGAATAATGGCGGCTTTGGACGATTCACGCTCACCACGCATGAACACAATGCACACCACGGCGCGGAGAACGATGGCTTCACCGGAGCTTATTTCTGGCCCAATCAGTTCTACGACTATCACTGGCCGTGGGTGCTGGCAGGGTTTACCACCATTAATACCGGTGCCACCGATCCACGGGCCGGCGCTCCCAGTGACAGTGGCGGCATCAACAAAGTTCCTGGCGATTGGCGCGAGACCATGAGCACGCACTGGTTCCATGATCACATGTTCACCTTCACGGACCAGAACGTTTACAAGTGCAACGCCGGCATGAACAACATTTACAGTTCGCTGGATCGCGGGGACGAAACTGTGAATGATGGCGTGAACCTGCGGCTGCCCAGCGGCTCTTCGAATGGGAAGGGTTGGGGCAACCTGGACTTCGACGTGAATCTTATGCTCGCGGACAAAGCCTGGGACTCCAACGGACAGCTCAACATGGACAATATTGCTTTTGATGGTTTTCTGGGCGACCAGATGACGGTAAATTTCGCGTGGAAACCATTCTTCAATGTGTATGCGCGCCAGTATCGCTTCCGTATCCTGAACGCCAGCGTGTCACGCTTCTTTGTTCTGGCATTGAGCGATAACTCTCAGTTCGTACAGATAGCGAATGACGGCAACCTGCTGCCTGTCACCGTTCCTCTGAAGCAGACGGACCAGCTTGGCATTGCAGAGCGGTATGACATCGTCATTGATTTCTCCCGCTACAGTGCTGGGCAAACTGTGGACCTGGTCAACTTGCAGGTGCACCAGGACGGGCGTGAACCCGCGAATATCGTCACCGTGGCCCAGGCTCTTCACGGTACGAGCGACCCGGCCGTGGGCGCAATCCTACGCTTCAAGGTCCTGGGGCCTCCGCCTCACCCGGACCAGAGCGTTAACCTAACTGCCAATCCAAAAACCCCCCTGATTCCGAATCCCATTTTGCCGGCGACAGCGCGTCAGCGCACGTTCGAATTTAACGACAATGGCGATCAGAACCAGAATGATCCCGTCACTACCTA
>DATFDA010000196.1:0-5584 GCA_035252525.1 Candidatus Angelobacter sp.
TGACCTTCGCGCCTGAAGCAATCGAAGCGCTGCAGAGGCACGCATGGCCGGGCAACATTCGCGAACTGCGCAACGTGGTGGAAAGATTGCTGCTGTTTGCCGAAGGAGACACCATCACAGCAGACACCGTTCACTCTGCCCTGCCGGTAGCTGCAGCAGCCGGCGACAATTCGATTTTCGCAGCCGGCTCAGGAGCACTGGCAGATCGAGTGGAGCAATTCGAGCGCCAGGTGATCCTCGACGAAATCAAGCGCAACCATCACCACATCACGAATACGGCCAAGGCGCTCGGCCTGGAGCGAAGCCATTTGTATAAGAAATGCCAGCAACTGGGGATTGATCTGCAGGAGTTGAAGGCAGCTAAATAGCCATTAGCACTTAGCCTTTAGTTGTTGTGCTTTGAATATCCACTGAGAATCCCGAGCTTCAGAACGCAAGCTAAGTGCCAATGGCTAACTGCTAACGGCTATCTTCCCTCACCCCTTGCTGTGCTCGTAATATTTGCCGATGATAACGCCAACTTCCACAGCTGAGTCAGGTGTGAGGTCGACAAATTCAAAGCCAACTAGGCCGGATTCGGCAAAGCGAACGCGCGCGCTGACCTCCACGCGAATATCCTCCCCAGGTTCATGAATGGTGAATTCATGCACCTTGCTGTCGCGCACGTACGATTTGTCCGGCTCCATGGCAAAGCCGCCGCGCGCCAACTGCCGCAGGATGCCGGCTTTGCGGCCTTTTTTATCGAGAACAACAATTTGCGCCTCGGCGCGGATATCAATCCGCTCAAAACGGCGCTTCTCTTCTGTGCTGGGAATGGTGGGCATCTGCTTGATCATTGCTAGTCGTTTCGAGCCTGTCTTTTACGGCACCTGCTCGCCAAACGCGCTCACCGGGTCAATGTCCACGGGAACGTCTTTAACGCCTGCCAGGGCCGATTTCAGGTCTTCTGGCATGGAATCATACTTCGTAAACCACTGTTCTGCACGGTTCCGGTCGCCCGTGGCCTCAATTTCCAGAAGTTCCTTGGCCAGTGAGGCAATAGCGCCCGGCATTTTGGCATAGTCAATGGCGTACTTGCCCGTCTTGGGATCGTGACTAATGGCGCCCTGCTCGCTCAGATAATTGAACTCCATCATTTCAGCGCGACCGTGGGCTTCCGCCACGCCGAACCGCACCGTGCGGAAAATTCCAGCTACATAGGATGCATAAACCTCAGGTGCGCGTTCCTTCTGCAATACGCCTTTATCCATGAGCCAGTCCAGGGCGAACAGACCCACCATGTCCGCCTTGGCCTCTTCCAAGCCAGAGTAAGCCGGCCCAATGGAGGCGCGGATGTCCTGCTGACCGGCGGCTGTGCGGGCAAAAGCCGGGCCAAGACCGTGGCAGATCTCATGCATCAGCACCGCGGCCAGATAGCCGTCCATGGATGCGATATTCGCCTGGTCTTCCCGCAGCAGCAGTTTGCCGATGGGCAACACAACAAAGTTCACGCGGGCGTCCATGAAGTTTTTGAAAAAGATCTTCTTGGTGCCTTTTTCCTGGTGGATGCGCGCGTCGTTCGGCAGATTGTCTGCCACGGCCTGGTAGCCGTGCCGCAGATCGCCGGCGCGAAATGGGGTATCCATCACCTCCATGGGAGTGCTCTTGCCCTGGAGGTTGGGCTTGTCCTGGGGATCGAGCGGCAGCGCCTCTTGAATCTGGGGGACATATTTCATGAACATGTCCAGCTTGGCGCTATCAGATTCATTGCGAATCATTACCGCCGCTCCATAGGAAGTCTTCACCCCCAGCACGTCATCAAGGTAGGTCTCATAGGGCGCAAAGATAATGTCGAATTTGGGGTTCTGCAGGTCCAGCCAGGCGAGATCGCTTTTGTAGTAATCGTCGGTCAGCAGTGCATCGGCCCGTAAGCGCAGGAAGTTGGCAAAAGCAGGATCAGGACTTAACGCCGCAGCCTCGCGCAGGGCCTTGGCCGCTGATGCAAGCCAGGTTCTGTACTCGATGTGGTATGGAACCGTGATCAACTGCGCGCCTCGGCGTTTGACCACTGTGTAAGGGTTGTAAATGGCTGCTTTCTGCTCGGGATGCTTGGCTACATACGCGTCGATTTCCTGGCGCGTGATTCCCGCAGGATACAGCGCGCGTCCGGGAGAGAACTTTTCCGTTCCCACAAAGGGCTTGTTGTTTTCCAGCAGATCATAGCGGCTCCCGTTAATGGTGAGGAAACGCCGCAGCTTCTGGTTCTGCACCTGATTGCAGCCGCTGATGCGCTTCAAGAGTGCGAGTCCCTGAGGATCACTCTGGCGCCAGTAGATGGCTTCGAGGTAGCGGGACGCCTCCACCAGTTTGTAAACCATCTGCTGTTCTTTATCGTTCAGCCCCACCACGCTGAAAGGCATGGACACCAGTTTGAATTTGGCCACCTGGGCTGCAAGGTCCTCGTTAATGGGCTCGTGGATTTCACATTTGTCGGCCGTCTTTGGCGGAGGAGCGGCACGGCGCCCAGCCTGAGCAAATACAGATGATGACAACGCGCAAAGGGCAAACAATATGAATGGAAAACATGCGGTTTTCATTGCAGAAATTGTAACAATTCTCAGGCCGCGAGCGGGCATTACGGAAGAAAGTGGCAGGGAATCTGCCACGCAGATACAGACCCGCAAAAACGGTCTAATGCTTTGCCATTCCGGCGATTTTGACAATATGGCAAATCTGGCAATCATCTGGAATGTTTCTGCAGCAAATGAACAGTTATCATATTCAAGCCCATGCTCACCTCGATCTCAGGTCCCCAGACGCTTCTCATTGATGCGGACGATACACTCTGGGAGAACAACGTCTACTTCGAACAAGCCATTGCCGAATTCATTGAGCGGCTGAACCACCAGCGCATGTCGCCACAGGAAGTACGGATCTTTCTCAATGACGTGGAGCGCGAAACCATCATGGAGCGGGGATACGGTTCACACAGCTTCGCTCATTCTCTGGTGAAGTGTTTTGAGCGGCTCACGGAAGGGCCCGTCACTCCGGCCTTGCATGAGTTCATCTGGGGCTTCGCCCACAAAGTTTCGAGCTACCCAATTGAGTTGATACCCGGAGTATCGGACACGCTGGCATATCTCAGCAATCGCGAGCATCACCTGATCCTGATGACCAAGGGCGACATCACGGAGCAAGCGGGTAAAGTGGAGCGCTCCGGGATCAAAGACTATTTTGCTGCGGTGGAAATTGTGGCGGAGAAGAATGCGCCCACTTACCGGCAGATCGTGGCCAAGTACCAGCTTGATGCGGAAACCACATGGATGGTCGGCAACAGCCCGCGATCGGACATCAATCCTGCGTTGGCAGCCGGCATCAATGCCGTTTTTGTGCCGCATGACATGACCTGGATATTGGAAACTGAGTCGGTAGATGCTCCGTCCAACGGTGTTCGCCTGCTGCAGGTGGAATGCTTCGGCGATTTGCGCAGTCATTTCTGAGGCCGTTACGGATTGCCTGCTCAGAGCGGCGCTTATTGGTCGCAGCAGACAGCCACTCATTGAGGAGCATGGTTCCAGGAAAATCCAGAGGTCTGTATCCAATGCCCTCACGGACTGAGTACAAACGACACACACAGGGTCCATCTCCCACATCCTAAGTTGCTGAATTCCTTGCCCCTTACTTTTGGCATGAACTGTGCATTGATCACCAGTCGTGATGACGCGGTCTTCTGCCCCGATTACTTTCGGCATGGAACCAGCAGTCATTGCTGAATCGTCTGCGAATGGCAAGAATGCGCAGCAAGAACACCAGAGGAGAGATATGAGAGTATCGCTGAAAACACTCGCCTTCATTGCCATCATGGCTGCGTGCAATCCGGTTTTTTCGCAGGTGGATGCCCAGAAGGGATTCACCGAATACGAAACGTTTCAGGGTTCTGTGAACTCTGACAATCGCATTTTCAAGATTGATTCAACCGTAGGCTGGGATTTCAACAAGCATTTTGGACTCTACGGCGGCGTGCCGTTCTATTTCGCCAGCGTGCCTTCCAGTACCACCGCCACCGGAACCACCACGCCAAGCACCAGCAACAACGGAATTGGCGACGCGTATCTGGGAATGGCGTTCAGGGCCGGCAATCCGAAGCTTGACTACGCTGGAGCGCTGACCGTTTCCGCGCCCACAGGCAGCACGTCCAAGGGCTTGAGCACCGGACGCGCCGGCGTGGACTTCACCAATCGTATTTCGCACTCATTCGGGCGCTTTACTCCATTTTTTGAAGGCGGTCTGAGCAACACGGTCCCAGACGCTGCCTTCTCCACGCGGCCGTTCACCTCGCTGGGCGCAATCACACACCTCGAAGAAGGGGCGGATTACGAGATCGTGAAGCACACGTATCTCGGCTTCTCCGGCTATGAGATTGTGCCTTTTGGCAACCAGAAGATCTTCAGCAAGCTGGTGGACCAGGGCGGACAGGGCGGCGGCAAGGGCAAGAACTCGTTTGACAACAATGCCCAGACGTCCGGCACTGGCATCACGCGCGAAAACGGGTTCAACGTGTGGGTTGGGTTCGAACCCAATTCATTGTGGCGGGCGGAAGTCGGTTACAGCCGCAGCGCCACCTTTGACCTGAACAGCCTTGCCTTCAATCTGCGCTTCAACGTGGGCAAGATGCTGCGTTCGAAAAAGGCTTCGTAAGGGAGGGTACACACCATGAAACTGAAATTCACACTTAGCATGGCGGCACTGGTTGCATTTCTGGCCGTGCCGGTCTTCGCCCAGCATGGACAGGGCGGCGGACACGACGGCGGCAGCAGCATGCACGGTGGCGACAGCATGCATGGAAGTTCGCATGATTCTGACAGCCACGGCGACCATGGCAAGGACATGGACAATGATGGTGACCACGGCTCCAAACACGGGGGTCATGAAGGCCATATGAGCGCCGCTCAGAAGCTGGCGAAGAACCCGCAGCTCTCAGCCAAGCTGCAGGCCCTGTTGCCTCCGGGAACTGATCTGCAGGCCGCAGCAGCCGGGTTCAAAAACCTGGGGCAGTTTGTTGCCGCCGTCCACGTTTCCAAAGACCTGGGCATTCCTTTTGACCAGTTGAAAACCGCCATGACAGGCAATCCGCCGCTGAGCCTGGGTAAGGCGATCCAGAAGCTTGATCCCAGCGCCAATGCCAAAGCTGCGGTGAAGACCGCTGAAAAAGAGGCACATCAGGACTTTGAGAGCACGGAAAAAGACAATGACAAGCACGATGCTCACAACGCGAACGGCACTCACGACGCCGGGGCCGATGATACAGGGGATAAATAGCTTTCTCTTCTCGCTGGCTCTTTCAATGTGCGGCCCCATGATTCATGAGGGGCCGCATTTTTCTTCAGGGCGCCATTCGCATTCCTGTAGCGGATTCCAGCACTCGCACCGGCGCAGCCTTCGGGCTCACCAGCGCCTGGGCAGGAATGATAAAGGTCTGCTCCAACGCGTAGCGGCCTGACATCACGGCGTGAGGAACGCCATCTGTGTACACCATCCAGAAGCAGCCCGGCGAAAACTTCAATTCAAATTTGGGCGAATTCTGCTGAAAATCATTGTTCTCCTT
>DATFDA010000197.1:0-3240 GCA_035252525.1 Candidatus Angelobacter sp.
TGGCTTGGGGAGAGTCCGGAATTGGAGCAAATAAACTCATGACTCAAAGAAAAACCTTACCACTGATGACACTGATCGGAGTGATTTTTCAAAATTGCGACGGCAACTGCGAATTCAAGAGTCATTGTCTATCGGTACCAAGTGGCATCAAATTGTTTCATCAGTTTTATCAGTGTTAATCAGTGGTGAGCTTTTCTGTCGCGCTGCTTCATACAAGATAATCGAGGCCGCTATCCCGGCATTCAAAGATTCCACTCTCGACGAGTGAGGAATCGTAATCAACTCGTCCGCGGCGGCCAGAACTTTCGCAGGAACGCCCGCCCCTTCGTTGCCGATGACGACCATGCAAGGGCCTTTAAAATTTACTTCCGGCAGAGGCGTGCCTTTGTGTGATGAAGTGGCCAGCACGCGAACTTTTTGCTGCCTCAAAGTCTGAATGCTCTCCATCATGTTCACACGGACGAGCGGTTCACGAAATAATGAGCCGGCGCTGGCGCGGGCGACCTTGGGATTGAAATAGCTGGCCGTCTTTTCACCCAGAAGAATCCCGCGCGCAGAAAAAGCTTCAGCTGACCGAATTACGGTGCCCAGATTCCCCGGGTCTTGAAGCCCTGCCACACCGACCAGCAAACCATCGGCGCTGATTTGCGGCAAGAGTTCTTCCAGAGTAACGGGCCTGAGTTTGACCAGGGCAGCCACACCTTGCGGTGTCTCTGTGCTAACGGCACTCATGAACACGTCATCCGCTAGCAGCAAGGCTTCAGCATGGTTGGAAATTTGCGGGAGCAGGCGGGCAGCGTGGGTGCGGCCGCTTTCACTGAAAATGATGGCCTGGAAGCGCAGTCCGCTGCGGATGGCTTCTTCGATTAAGCGAACACCCTCAATCGCCAGCGAGCCGTCACTGGTGGGCTCTCCGTGGGCAAATGCCTTGCGCAACTCCTTTACCAGAGAGTTTTGCCGGCTGGTTACCTGGCGCAGGCGTGTGGTTACATCCTTTTCCACGGTCATTGGCCATTCCATCATACTGGCCAGCAGGGTTAGGATTTTTGTTCCCGCTGGTTTATTCTTAGTGGTTTGTCTCAGGGAAAGTACCTCATTCATTGCCGAATACAGGAGTAGCTTTGACGCCGGAAATCATCAAGATCAACCCTGAAAGCCCGGACCCACGGATGGTGTCCTATGTTGCCGAACAGATCAAAAAAGGCCGGGTGGCAGGAATGCCAACCGATACTTTTTACGGATTAGCGGCAGATCCGCTGAATCTGCATGCGGTTGACCTGATCTACGATGTGAAGTCGCGGAGCCGGCACAAGCCGTTGTCACTGCTGATCGAGAGCGTGGAACAGGCAGAGTATCTGGCGCGTCCGTTGCCCGATGTTTTTTACAATATTACCCGCAAATTCTGGCCCGGGCCGTTGACCATTATCGTGAAGGCCTCTTCCCGTCTGCCGCTTAAAGTCACCGCGAACACGGGCAATGTCGCCTTACGCGTGCCGGCGGCCCGCATTCCCGTTGAAGTGATCCGCGCGGCAGGGGTCCCCATTACAGCCACCTCCGCCAACATCAGCGGCGCCAGCGAATGCACCACCGCAGAAGGAGTACGCCAGCAATTAGGCGCCAAACTCGGTCTGATTGTGGATGGAGGAACCAGTCCCCGCGAAGTGGCGTCCACCATTCTGGATATGAGCGTCGCGGGCAAAGTGACGGTGTTGCGTCACGGCGCCATCCCGGAAAGTGAGCTGAACGAGTTCCTGAACTGATTCATGCCCGCAAAGTCCCGCAAAATGTGGCTGCTGTGGCTGCTGCTGGCGATAATTTGCTACGTTGTCGCGGTCTATCAAGGTATCCTGCGGCAAGCGTCCACAGATGAAGCGCGTCCGGCAGATGCAATCGTGGTTTTTGGCGCCGCCGAATATGTTGGCCATCCGTCGCCTGTTTATAGGGCGAGGCTCGATCACGCCGCGCAGCTTTATCATCGCGGGCTGGCTGATCTGGTGATAACCACCGGCGGCCCGGGCGATTCACGGTTCAACGAAGGCGTGGTAGGACGAGAGTACCTGAAGACTCTTGGCGTCCCGGACAGCCAGTTGATTGCGGAAACACAGAGTTCAGATACGGCGCAGTCGGCGCGTCGCGTGGCCACCATCATGCGCGCCAATGGACTCAAAACCTGCTTGGCTGTAAGCGATGCTTATCATCTTTTCCGGATCAAAAAGATGCTGGGACGTGAAGGTGTGGTTGTGTACGGCTCGCCCCGCCCGAACTCCAGGCCGCAAACGTTCTGGAAGCGGCAGGAGTCCGCGTTTCATGAGATTGGAAGTTATACGATTTGGTTATTACATTTGAGTTGAGCTAGCTGGTTGCCAAAGAGCGCCGCGGACGAAATTGATGTGGCAGCCGGCAAGTTGCCCTTCAGTTCTTCGGCAATTTTTGCAATTAGATTGAGCCTATCGCCCGATCACTTCTTGTCCCGCAGCCCAAACCAGTTGCCCTCGGTATCCATGAAGATGGCAAACATTCCCCAGGGCAGTCTTTTGGGTTGTTGAGTGAAGACCACGCCGCGCGCTGATAGCTCCTCGTATTTTTTCGGAACGTCGTCACATTCAAAGACGATGGAAGGTTTGCGTTCAGCCCAATCCTGCATCATGGAACGCGGATAGATCACCAGGCAGGCGCCAGGACTTTTGTCGCTTAACTCCACCCACTCTAAGTCGAGGCCGACAGGGTGGCTGCGGAGAATGGCCAGGCCGATTTTTTCCGTCCAGAATTTTACGGCTTGCTTCTGGTCTTCCACATAAATGGCAACCGTAGCAATCTTCAGGGTCATGGGGTCGTCCGTCGAAATTTAAGCGCCTGCCTATGCTATTACACGGAAGCAGGTCAGCGGGTGACTTTGCGCATTACGTGAAAATTTGTGATTTCGGCAAGTGTCAGCCCAGAATCCAAACCAGCCCCGCTGCTGCTGCTGTGCTCAGCAGGTTGACCACATCGTTGCTCAGCAGGCCTCGGCGTTCCATCAGCGCGCCCAAAAGGCTGTCCACCAATGATCCCAAAATTCCTGCCGCGCCAATCGCGACCGCATATTCAATTGAAACCAGCCTCATAAGCACTGCAGCAGAGGCAATGATTGCGGCGGCCACAATGGCGGCCAGCGTTCCCCTGAGGCTGACTCCTCCGTCCATACCGGGTCCAACCGGCTTCCATGAGGTAAGCAGCACAGTTCTTCCCGGGAATGCCATG
>DATFDA010000198.1:0-2456 GCA_035252525.1 Candidatus Angelobacter sp.
GGAATAGCACCTCACCTGATTCGCGGAATGCCTGCTCTACTGCATCCACAATCCGGGATCGCTGGTCAGCAGCGACGGCGATCCTATCGACCAGAACATAAAGCGGCTGGCTGAAATCAATATCCAGCAGGGACTCGGGCGTGGCGAACTCAAACATCTGTCCATTTTGGAAGAGCCGGCCAAAGCCTTTCTTTCGCAGATCAAACAGCCGCTCACGCAAGGACGCGCTGGCGGCTTCTGCTGCGGCTGCGGCTTCAGCCTTCGCTTTGCGCCCCCGCAATTTTTTCTTTTCCGCCACCCGCGCCGCTTGTCTCACCGGGAAGAGGATGTTCAGTCGTGTGCCCTCGCCCATCCCTAGAATCGTCTGGGCAATCTCATCCACTGTATCTTTCTTTACCTCCTGCCCGCAGTTGCGGCAGAAGGTGCGGCCCACGCGAGCGTACAGCAGGCGCAGGTAGTCATAAATCTCAGTGGCGGTGGCGACTGTAGAGCGGGGATTCCGGGTAGTATTCTTCTGCCGGATGGCAATGGCCGGAGCAATGCCGTCGATCATGTCGACGTCCGGCTTCTCAATCCGCTCCAGGAACTGGCGCGCGTAGGCCGAAAGCGACTCCACGTACCGCCGCTGGCCTTCGGCATAAATGGTGTCAAAGGCCAGTGAAGATTTACCTGACCCGGAGACCCCGGTCACCACCGTCATGGCATTATGCGGCACCTCAAAATCAATGTTTTTGAGGTTGTGCACCCGCGCGCCGCGAACAACTATGCTTTCATTAGGAGAGATGGACATCTTGGAAACACAGCCATTCCCACAAGGGTACTGCCCCACTGGACTCCCCAGGGTTGTGGCTGAATCTTTCTATTATACGATTACTGAGGGATTCGGAGGCTTGCAATGGCGATCACGCGATATGAAGGCCGGACGTTTAGCAAACAGGTCTTTCAACTGGAAGAATGCTGGTTTGTGAATTGCGTTCTGCGCGAGTGCCACATCTTCTACAATGGCGGCTCTTATATCTGGGAAAATACGACCTTTGAAAATTGTGACTGGAAATTCCAGGGCCCAGGCGCACTCACGGTCAATCTGCTGATGCAGATCGGTTTGCTGAAGCCGGGACAGACCCCGCCGCAAAAACTGCAGAGCTCAGGGCACGCATAGCGCTTCTAATCGAGCCAGGATGTTCCACGTGCCGCTTTTTAGTAGTGAATCGTATGATTTTCTTTGATTTCGACTGCCACGGTTGAGCCTGCGGGAAGTTGGAATTCACTTCCGGGAACAGAGCAACCACTCCCGGCATAAGCAAGGAGGAGAAGGGGCGCCAGCGCCAGAAAAGGGGCGTAGAAAATGGCGATCAGAGCATATTCGGGTACAAGAAGGATTGCTTTCCACCAGTTATCCACGCCCAAGGCTTCCTTCCATGGGACAAATCTGGCCGGCACCTTCACATCAGGACCAGGCGCGGCAAACTTGATGCTAGTTTGAACAAGCGTGGAGTCCGGCATCGCTAGATTGTCGAGTTTCCATTCGACTTCTCCATTTTTGCAACTCGATCGAGCCTTCCTCACTTTGACCACTTTAGCGTTAACCACCTCACCGGCTTGCAGTACAGTAACCCCGTCAATAACCAGAGGGTTTGCCAGTTTCAGGGGTACGTCGTCACCCGGTTTTGCCGTTGCGGAGCTTAGAGGCTGCACTAAATTGAATTTCAATCCAGTATGGCGATGCAGCTTGAGCTTCCGCTGCTTCGTTCCTGACTGCGCCTGTTGTCCCACCTGCTGCGCCGCGGCTTGAGAGGCCAGTAACGATAACGTGAGGGTGATTACAAGAAGTTTCCTGATCATGCCTCTGTCTCCTTTCCGGGCAGGTTAGGCGGGAAACCAATGAGCCTCAAGCGGCAAAGCGCGGCAACCCTCCGCATGACGCTGCTTGTCGCGGAAAAGAAATCAAAAAAGCCCCAAGAATTTGAATTGTTAATGGCCAGCCGCAGCAAAACTGGTTACAATGCAGGCATTACGCCGCATAAATTTTGAACGCGGTTGAAGAAGTGAGCATCCCCCGTGCCTATAAGAGAAGTGCACGTCACCGGTTACCGGTCAGTCCGCGATGTCAGGCTTAGGCTGCGTCAGATCAATGTCTTGACCGGCCCCAATGCTTCCGGCAAGAGCAATCTTTATAACTCAGTCTTTCTCCTGGCCAAGGCGGCCCAGGGTGGCTTTGCCCGCGTCATCGCCGATGAGGGCGGCATGCCATCAGTTCTTTGGGCTGGCGAGCGCAAAGGCCGTTCTATCAGCTCGTCGCGGCTGGAGCCGGTGCGCATGGGATTGGGCGTGAAGACAGATACCTTCAACTACGATCTGGTGTGCGGCCTGCCCAAGCCCTATCGATCAGCGTTTGACCTTGATCCTGAAGTGAAGGAAGAGCGCGTCTGGATGGAAGGTCCGCGCGGCATGAAGGT
>DATFDA010000199.1:0-4255 GCA_035252525.1 Candidatus Angelobacter sp.
ACTTACGTCAACGTCCTTTTCATCGATTCCCGGCAGTTCTGCCTCGATTTTGATGGTGTGTTCATCCTCAAACACGTTTACCGCCGGCACAAAGTTGGGCGCAGTGAGTGATTGTTCGTTGGCAGGGTTGAAGCCGCGGAATGACCCGAACGGCTGGTTCAGCAATTGGTTGAACCGGTCCTGGAGACTCGTAAGTTCATTGAATGGGTCCCAACGTGAAATGTTGGCCATGGTGTTTGCCTCCTTATAAGTATGAAAGTGATGAAAATAAGTCTGCGCGTGCGGTTTTCTGCGCGACAGGGATGAAGGCTGAATTTGCGCTCAAGACCTTCATCTTGAAGGATGCAGTGGAGGCCGCATTCGTTTCTGTGGACCGGATGTAAAATCGAAATCTGGACTGTGCCTTGATGTAATCAGTAATTACGCTGGATTTTTCTTCTTTGTTCCGCGTTGTTTCTTTTTCGCCGAAGAGAGAATCTCCTCAGTCTGCGGATCAGCTTCATTGAACATGCTGTCAGTATCAGCCACTCCGCCGCCAACGCCTTCTCCTACTGAGGGATGCAGAATGCCTTCAGTTGTGCTCGGGCTCTGGGATACGTTTTCTCCTTGCGTGTCTTCTCCTTGCGTGTCCTGGCGCTGGTCCGTCCTGATCGGCATTTCGACTACGTTGGTTTCATTGTGAGGATTAGGACTGGCTTCCGTCTGCCCAGCCTCTTGTTCTGAAAGTTCTTTTTTGCTCACATTGCGCTTGTGCTCGGCCATAACTTCCTCTCACAGGATAGGATGAAAACAAATGAGAGGAGGAGGGACGCAAATAGGGAGCAGCTCAATCCCGGAACGATTCAGCTCCAGCAACTTTGAATTTTGCCATTGTCCTGCGCAGAAAACTACTTGCCATCCATCTTCGACCGTGCTTCTCGCCTTCGGCTCGCCCAGCCTTCCTTCATCACTTGACGCCCACGGCCAATCGCGAGAGCGTTCTCGGGAACGTCATCTGTAATGCTGGAACCCGCAGCCACGTATGCTCCTTTGCCTACCCGCACCGGCGCTACCAGCGTGGAATCGCTGCCGATAAAAGCGCCATCCTCAATCACCGTCTTATGCTTGTTCGTTCCATCGTAGTTGCACGTGATGGTGCCCGCCCCCACGTTCACTCCCGCGCCAATTTCCGCATCCCCAAGATAAGTCAGGTGGTTGGCCTTGGACCCGCGACCTATGCGGACCTTCTTCGTCTCCACAAAGTTCCCAACGTGCGCGCCTGGGCCAATCTCGCTGCCCGGACGCAAATGTGAGTAGGGGCCCAGGATCGCGCCAGAGCTGATTTGTGACTGATCAATGATGCAACCTGGCTTGACCAGCACTTTGTCACTCAATTGTGAGTCGCTGATCACACTGAAAGACCGCACCCGGCAATCGGCGCCGATGCGGCTTTTCCCCAGAATCTGCACAAAGGGCTCAAGCACCGTGTCCGCTGCGATCTCCACGTCAGCATCAATCACGCAGGTGTCCGGACGGTAGATCACCACGCCGGACGACATCAATTCCTGGCACTTCCGCAGGCGAAGCTGGGCATCCAGGCTTGCCAGTTCGGCCAGCGTATTCGCGCCAAGAACTTCTTCGGGATCGCCTGCTTTGATGGCCATCACCTTGGCCTTCCGCTTCACCAGCAAAGCAGCCATATCGGTGAGGTAGAACTCGTGATGAGCATTGTCGGAAGTGAGGCGGTCAATGTCTGCGAACAGTGGGCCGGTGGCAAAAGCGTAAATTCCTGAATTGATCTCCCGCACCTTCTGCTGCGCCTTGCTCAAGGCTTTTTGTTCCACAATTGCTTTTATGTTTTCGCTGCCCGCGCGGATGACGCGGCCATAGCCGAAAGGCTCAGCCGGCTCAGCGGTAAGAATCGTCATGGCCGCCTTTCTGGCCAGATGGAAATCGCGCACGCGTTCAATTGTCGCAGGACGGATCAGGGGAACGTCGCCGGAAAGCACCAGCAGATTCCTGTACTGCCGCACCTGCTCGCGAGCGCACATGATGGCATGCCCGGTCCCGCGCTGCTCCGGTTGAAGAACAAAGTTGACGCCTGTGTCCGTCACCGCAGCGCGCACTTCCTCTGCCTGATGGCCCACGACTACATAGATGTCCTCTGCCGGAACAATGCGCGCTGCTGCGGCAATCACATGGGCAAGCAGCGGCTTACCGCCAATCTGGTGCAGCACCTTGGCGCGCTTCGACTTCAAACGCGTCCCTTTACCCGCGGCCATAATGATGATGGCGAATGGTTTTGGTTCTGAGTTTTTGTGTGCCGGCATCAGGAGCTATCTTAACGCGGGATGGGGAGCGCGAGCTTTAGCGCTTTCAACATGGGCCAGGCGCAGCAGCTCACGGCATAGCCGGTCCGTGTCATGGCGCACTACGTCGTGTTCTTCCAGAAAGTTCCCGGCGATGCAGGTTACGCCCAGCGCTTCCACCAGAGGACAATCGCATTCAACCGGCTCGGCGCGCTCATCTTCATAGCGCTTCCTCATTCCTTCTGATACCGGCGCGGAATTGACCAGGGCATAGTTGAAGAGTCCGTGGCCGGAATGCGAATAGATGGCCATGATGTGGTCTGATGCGGACATTTGCAGGCTTTCATTAGCCTCCGTCATCAGATTGCAGATGAACACCTTCACCGCCTTGGAAGCGGCAATCGCCTCCGGTATGCCGCGCACCAGGAGGTTGGGAATCAGGCTGGTGAAGAGTGATCCCGGGCCAATGGTGATGATGTCTGCTGCGGCTATTGCCTCCAGTGTTTGCGGCAGCGGTTCCGGATGAGCCGGAACCAGAGTGAGTTCCACCACTCGTTTGTCACTCGCAGTGATTTTGGTTTCGCCGCTCACGCGCGACCCGTCATTCATGATGGCTTCCAACTCGACATTGGCGGACGTTGCCGGCAGAATGTGTCCGCGCGTGGCCAGAATTTCTGAAGCCTTCTTTACCGCATCGGGAAAATCACCTGTCATGGCAGTGAGCGCCGCCAGAAACAGGTTGCCGAAACTGTGGCCTTCCAGTTCGCCAGAACTGGAAAAACGGAATTGAAACAACTTGGAAAGCAGGTTTTCGTCGGCTGAGAGCGCCACCAGGCAATTCCGTATGTCACCCGGAGGCAGCATGTTCAGCTCGCGGCGCAATCGCCCGCTGGAGCCGCCATCATCGCTCACTGTGACCACCGCGGTCAGGTCAGAAATGTAAGGGAAGCGCGATGGCGTTTCCGTGGCAGTCACTGTGTAGCGTTTCAACCCTTTAAGCAGCGTGGAAAGACCTGTGCCGCCGCCAATTGCGACCACACGAATCGCCTGGCCGGCGCGTGCGTAACTGCGTTCAGAATTCAGTGCCATCCTCTCGCTTATCGCGGACTACTTTCTGAAGCTTGATGGGGGCGGGTCGCTTGGTTCCGGGTAAAGCAATTCTGTGAACCGGGGGTCATCTGCCATGTTCTGGAAGTCGGAGTCGTTGCGCGCCTGGAACCGGTTCTGCGGGTTCAGACGAATGGCCTCGTTCAGGTTCTTGAGAGAGCTTTCCACCTGGCCTGTAAGGCAGTCCACCACGGCCATACCGTAAAAAGCGAAATCAGCTTTCGAGTTCTGTTTCAGGATCTTTTCCAGATGAATCCGTGCCTGCTCATACTGGCCGGAATTGAGCAGGGAAACCGCGTAATCAAAATGCTCTTCATGGGTCTTGAAGGTGGCGGCGCCCTCATTCAGTTGCTGATTGCAGGAGCTTAGGTAGATTCGGGCGCGGTCCGCCAACTCGCGCGGGCCGCCGCTGATCACCTTCTCAAACATCCCCTTGGCCCGCTCGAACTTGCGCTCCTGCATGGCCTTTAGTCCGGCCTCATAGTTTTGCACAGCCTGTGCAAAACTGGGGTCGTCCTTCAAAACAGCTCTTGCTTGCACTGGGGTTGATTTCTTTGCGGACATCTTCTTCTTGATCCTAACAGTCTTTGTTCTTATTGGCTTAGCAGTCGAACGTTTAACGCTTGCTGCCACTCTCTTCTTCATTCTATTGTGTCCTTGCGGCGCACATCGGAATAGCGGCAGTTCGAGCCTGTGGAAAATGATGGTACGGCTATCCCGAGAGCACTCGGGACTGCATAGGGGTGCAGCCCTTTATACGCACAATCTTAACACGCGTCAACTGCACCATAAACAGGGCAGAATTACTTCACCGGGGCCGGGTTTACCAGGTCAATCTGCTTAAAGTCGCCACGGATGAT
>DATFDA010000200.1:0-5210 GCA_035252525.1 Candidatus Angelobacter sp.
TCCCTTCTTCCTCGGCTGCCAGTTCCATCCTGAATTCAAGTCCAAGCCGCTTGAGCCGCATCCGCTGTTCAGCGCGTTTGTGAAAGCGTCTTATGACAACGGCTACTCCCGGCGTGACAGCCGGGTACATGAAGAAGATGAGCTTTTCCGAAGGTCAGAGCGAATTGTAAGGCGCTGAGCAATCAAACCGCGAGCGAACCCGGGCTACATTAGAGCTGGTCTCATTTCCCCTTCGCGATGATCAGGGTAATGTCATCGTGCTGTTTTTTCGCACTGAAATTCTGTACTTCTTCCACCACTGACAAAGCCAGCTCTTGCGCCGGAAGCGATCTTGTGCGGTGTAACAAGTCCACCAGGCGCTCCTCTCCGAATTCCTGCTCGTTTTGATCGAGAGACTCGGTCACACCATCCGTGTAGAGGGCAAGGGTGTCTCCGCATTCGATACTGCATTGAAGCATCGAACAACTCCAGTCCGGAAAAAGTCCCAGGACCGTACACGTCGAATCAAGTCGCTCCAACTCGCCATTGCTGCGCAGGAGAAAGCCGCAGAGATGGCCGCAATTGGCGTAGCCAAGCCGCCGCTGCCGATCGTCATAGCTGCCAAAGAACAGACTGGCATAAGCGTTATCGGCAGTATTTTCATAGAAGAGCTGGTTCACTGATCGCAGGAAACGCTCCGGGTCATCGAGTGCCACCGCAAATTGCGTGCGCAGATTGGCCTGGAGGTTGGCCATGAGCAGCGCGGCTGCAATCCCTTTTCCGGAAATGTCCGCCAGCACCATTCCCATGTGATTGCGGCCCAGGCTGAGGAAGTCATAGTAGTCTCCGCCCACCTGCTGCGCCTGTATACATACACCCGCGTACTCAAGCGTGCTGAGCAACGGCATACTCTGGGGAAATAGCTTTAATTGCACTTCCTTGGCGATTTCCAGCTCACGCGCCGCGCGCCGCTCGTTTTCGGCTTTTTCCGCCGCGATGCGTCTTTGGGCTTCAATCGCCCGATTGATTTCATCCAGGCTAACCAGCCCAAACGAGTTGCAGTCCGGATCTTCAAAACGGGTAAACACGCCACCCCACACAGGAGCAGGCTGTCCGGAAATCGTTGAGCTCTCACTGCGCCGCGAGCCACCAAGCTGCTGATACTTGATGCGACGGAGCCTCGGGCTATGTTGGAACCGAACTCCGCGCTTACGCCATTCACCGTACTTTGCGGCAACATCCTCTGTGACAAACATGATTTGTGTGGCACGGCCAATCAGCGGGTATTCCTCTGACTCCGGAGCTGGCTCAATCAGCGTGAGCACCGCCGTCCCGTGCGGCGGAGCCACTCCCACCCAGCGCTGCCCGGTTTGGGTGACCACATCAAACGCCACTTCAAACCCGAGCTTATCCAGATAGAACTGCAGGCTCTTTTCCAGATTTCGTACAAACACGTTGGCCGATTGCAGGCGGAGATATATGCTCTCGGCTGGCGGGCTGGTTTTGTCCGGTGATGGCCGCGCGGCGGAGTCGTCCATGAACGCTGATTATAAGTCGCCGAACGGATATGTCACTGAGGGCCAGATCATGTAAGCTTTGTTTGATGTCTCCTGACCGCCAGTTTCAAATTGGACCAGTGGAAGTGGGCGGGGCCTTGTTTCTCATCGCCGGCCCGTGCGTGATTGAGAGTGAGGAACACGCGCTCAAAATGGCTGACGCCATCAGCTCTGTGGCTCGCAAGCTGGGTGTGCCGTACATTTTCAAGGCGTCTTATGACAAAGCCAACCGCACTTCGCTCAAAAGCTTTCGCGGACCAGGACTGGGAGAGGGCTTGCGCATCCTGGAAAGAGTGAAACAACAGATCAAAGTTCCCGTGCTAACTGACGTGCATGAAGCCACTGACGTGGAAGCCGTGGCGGCTGCCGTTGATGTGGTACAGATTCCCGCATTCTTATGCAGGCAAACGGACCTTTTGGTGGCGGCAGCCAAACATGCGCGCGCCATCAATATCAAGAAGGGCCAGTTCGTTTCGCCCTGGGACATGAAGCACGCAGTCGAGAAGGTGCGCCAGTCCGGGAACAACAGCGTATTTCTCACCGAGCGCGGAAGTTCATTCGGCTACAACAACCTGGTGGTGGACATGCGCTCGCTGGCCATTATGCGGCAGTTCGCTCCCGCAGTATTTGACGCGACCCACTCTGTGCAACTGCCCTCAGCAGGCGCAAACGGTAAGGCCATCTCCGGCGGGCAGCCCGAATTTATTCCCCTGCTCTCGCGCGCCGCAGTGGCAGCAGGGGTGGACGGCGTGTTCATGGAAGTCCACGACAATCCGGCGCAGGCCAAATCTGACGGCGCGAATGCGCTCGATCTCAAAGACCTGGAAGATGTGCTGAAGGAGTTGCTGGCAGTCAGAGGTGCTGTACAGCCACGGTGATTGAGAAAATGCGCCGCCGGAGAAAATGCGGCGCCTCAATTCTTATCAATGCCCGTGTGCCCCTGTCAGGTCCAGAGCCTTCGCCTTTGATGCATCAATGGATTGCGGTTGCGGCGCCTCAGGATTTTTCATGAAGTCAATGATGAGTTGAACTTCGTCCTGGTCCAGGCGCAGGTTGGGCATGCGGACCTGCTTGTACTTTTTGAACAGCGCGGTTGCAATGGGATCTTTGGCTGCGATCAACTCGTCCGGCGTGGCGATCTGGCGTGCCAGCCAGTTGGAATCGCGGACATTGGCGACGCCGATCAAGTCGGGACCGATTTTGTCACCGTGTCCAATGGTGTGACATGCAGCGCAATGCCGCGCGAAGAGGTAACGGCCATCCTTCTGAACTGCCGTGGCATTGGCATAGCTGGGCAGAGGACCGTTTTTGTGGTTCTTCCAACTATTAAGCCAATCGCCAATCATGATGGACATGAATCGCGGGTTATCGGTAGCCGCATCCACCATCCACTGCCCCGTTGGCTCGTTCCCGATCAAAACGCCCGGAGTATGTCCATCACGATTGTTGGGATCAGGGTCTGAGTAAAGCCCCAGCTTTTTGGCAATTAAGGTAATGTCTTCCGGCTTTCCCGTATAGAAATTCCAACCCGGCCCAACATGATAGTTTTCGGCATATTGCTTCAGAACTTTGGGCGTATCGCGTTTGGGATCAATGGTGATGGAGTAGAAGAAAATATCTTTTCCCACCCTGTCTCCCAGCATCTTCTGCACCTGAACCAGGCGGGCCGTCTCCAGCGGACACGAATCCACACAATGGGTGTAGATCATGTCCAGGACTACGCTCTTGCCTTTGATCAGATCATCGTAGAAGTGGACCGTTTTGCCGTCCTGATCCACCAGCGGCACATTCGGAAAATAATTGGCGCCCCAGCGTTTGTTATCAGCCTGGGCCTGGCGGGAATAAATAAGAGTGATGGCAAATATGAAAGCGGCCAGCGCCGCAAAAACGACTACTTTTTTCCGTCCCATGGCAGGTACCCTGAAATGGCATTATACCTTCGATTTGAAAGATCAGAACCGGCAAGATTGGCCGCTTTTGCAACCGATCTGCCGGTTCTGGTAAGTAGCGCAGATTGTTACTGTTCCACCTTGCTTTTTTAGAAAGCGGTGGGTTCTATCTCATCCGGCGGAACGAACGTGACACCCTGGGGCGTCGGAATGGGCGTGGGAAGCGGACGCAGGAATGGCGCGCCTCCGTTGTCGATTTCCCAACGAACCAGCATGGCGTTGTCTTCATGCACTGTGTTGTGGCAGTGCTCCATGAACATGCCGCCCCAATCGCGGAACTGCATGGTCAGAGTCACGCTGCCACCGGGACGCAACCGATAAACGTCCTTGCGGCCTTTTTCCCACGCAGGCACATTGGAAGCTTTGCCGTTGCGGGCCAGGATTTGGCCTTCTTCAAAGTGGATGTGGATGGGGTGATCCCAGCCACCGCCCCCGTTCTGAAGAGTCCAGACTTCACGAGTGCCATAGCTCGGCGCTGCCGAGATGCGGCCCCAGCTTGCGTTGAGCATCCTGTTGTTGTCCGTCTCGACGCCCCACGGTCCCTTCTGATTGCCGGCGCCAAAGGTGTAAGCCGCTGGATCACTCACCGGCAAATCCTGAGAAGCGCCGGAGCCGAACAGGAACGTACGCGTGCGAGAAACCGGGATCTGGGATAGATCGGGATTCGGGATCATGACAGCAGGCACCTGGCTCTGATCTGGCTGAGCCGGGTCGCGCACAATCCGGAATTCCAGGAACTTGCCAACGCACGGATCGGCAGACTGGCCGGACAGAGCCTCAGAAAGCGTGAGGTCGTCCGCCGGCTTCTTGCCGTCCTGGTGTTCGCACAGGTTCACAAACCAGCACTTGCTGCCGATTGCGAACTGTGAGAAGTCCACAACGATGTCATAGCGTTCTGCGATGCCCTGCTCATCAAGCTGAGTCAGTTGAATTGGCGAAGGCAACAAGTTGCCGTCGTTGGCAATTTGGAAGAACGACACGGCATGCCCATTGGCGTCCGCAATCGCAACTTTGAAGAAGCGCGACACGCTGGCGTTCAGGATGCGGAAGCGGTACTTGCGGCGCTCCACTTCGAAGAACGGTTTGTAGATCAAGTTGACCGTCATGGCATCGCCCAGGAAACCATCGAACTGGAAGATGTCCATGAACAATTGACCAGTGGAGTCCCATGCCTTTTCCGCCAGCATCAGGTTGACGTCATATTCCAGGTTGCCCCAGCTTTTTGCAGTGCCGGAAGGCAGACGGAGGTTTACGCCGTCATTGATGGCTTCGTTTCCGCGATCCAGGGCGCTGTAAATGTTGAACATGGCAGCGTTGCCTTTGTAAACGTTCTGCGAAGTGAACGTGAACATGTGATCGTGGAACCAGTGGGTTGACATGGTCTCGCGCCAATCACCAGGGATTTTGTCGCTTCCACCCGCGTCGTTGGGGGTGGCAGCTTTGGGATCGGTGGCGTTGGTGTTGATTTCAAGAATACCGGCCAGAACGATCGGCCAGTGATAGTCATAGAACTGATTGGGAAAGAAGAACGCGCCGGTAAAGCCGTCATTCTCCGCGCCGTGGTGGCCATTGTGCTCGTGCGTGGAAATGGTGTTGCGGCCAAAGCCATTGTTCTGCGTCACGTCGGCAGGCAGCCGGTTGTGATGACGGAACAGGATTGGCTCCATGTAGCGGCCCTGGACGAGTTTCGGCGGAATGGTTCCGTTGAAAGTCCAGACCGAGTTCG
>DATFDA010000201.1:0-3655 GCA_035252525.1 Candidatus Angelobacter sp.
GCGAAGTCAAGGCGTTCGAGAAAAAAGAATACTGGACCATTGACGCTCATTTGGCGGCAGGCAAGCCGCCGGCGTTTGACGCGCGGTTTATCGGGCGCGGCGACGAAAAAAATGAAATCCCCAACGAAGAAGAGTCCAAGAAAATTGTTGCGGCCCTGGAGAATGCGCAGTGGGCAGTCCGCAACATTGAAAAGAAAGAGCGCCGCCGCAGCCCCGCGCCGCCATTCACCACCAGCAAACTGCAGCAGGATGGTTCACGCAAACTCCGCTTCAGCGTGAAACGGATGATGATGATCGCCCAGCGGCTGTATGAAGGCGTCGAGTTGGGAGATGAAGGCTCCGTTGGCCTCATCACTTACATGCGTACCGATTCGGTGCGTGTATCCAACGATGCGCTGGCGGAAGTGCGCCAATACATTGACGGCAATTACGGTAAGAATTTTCTGCCTGAGTCGCCGAACGTGTATAAGTCCAAGAAGGAAGCCCAGGAGGCCCACGAAGCCGTACGGCCTACGTCTGTGGCGCGGCACCCTGACGAGATCAAAAAATATCTGGGAGAGGACGAATACAAAGTCTACAAGCTGATCTGGCAACGCTTTGTTGCATCACAGATGATGCCCGCGGTATTCGATCAGACCGCCGTAGATATTGAAGCAAAATCCGGCAGTGAGTCTTTCACTTTCCGTGTGACCGGTTCCGTGCTTAAGTTTGAAGGCTTTCTGAAGGTTTACGTCGAGTCTAAGGAAGGCAAGGACGAGGAAGACGAGGAGCTCAAACACAAGCTGCCGATGCTGGAGATTGGCCAGAACCTGACTCTGCGCGAACTGAAGCCGGAGCAGCACTTCACCGAGCCGCCTCCCCGCTACAACGAAGCCTCATTGGTAAAGGAATTGGAGGAGCGCGGCATCGGCCGGCCTTCAACCTACGCCACCATTCTGTCAACAATTCAGGAGCGGCAGTACGTCACCAAGACTGGTGGAAAGTTTATCCCAACGGAAATCGGCTTGGTTGTGACGGACCTCCTCGTGGCGAATTTTGCCGACATATTCGACCCACAATACACGGCGCGTCTGGAAGAGGAGCTGGACGAGATTGAAGAAGGCAAGGAGACCTGGACGCAGGCCCTGGCTGACTTCTACAAGAAATTCGAGAAAGATCTCCGCTATGCCCAGAAGCACATGGAAAATATCAAGCGGATGGAGAAGCCCACGGAAGAAAAGTGTGAGCGTTGCGGCTCTCCGCTGGTGCTCAAGTGGGGCAAGCACGGCTCATTCTTTGCCTGCAGCGCATACAAGAAAGACGATCCTGAGAGCTGCACTTTTACAAAAGAGAATCCCATCAATCTGCCTGACCTTGATACGGCCGAGATGCCGGAGACCGGACAGGATGAATACTGCGAGAACTGCGGCCGCGTGATGGTGCTGAAGCGCGGGCGCTTTGGCCAGTTCATGGCCTGCACTGGCTATCCCGATTGCAAGACCACGCGTCGCCTTGACCAAGGCAAGCGCGTGCCGGATGTTCCGCTGGAGGAAACCTGTCCGCAGTGTGGCCGCAACATGGTGCTGCGCCATGGCCGCTATGGCGAGTTCATCTCCTGCAGCGGTTATCCCGAGTGCAAGTACATCAAGCAGAACTTCATCGGCGTGAAATGTCCCAAGTGCAAAGATGGGGAACTCGTGGAAAAGAAGGCTCGCCGTCGCGGCAACACGTTCTACGGCTGCTCAAATTATCCCAAGTGCGACTTCACTTCAGCCTACAAGCCCGTGGCCGAGAAATGCCCGGAATGCGGCAGCCCGTATCTGCTGGAGAAGCATTTGAAGGCCGGCTCCATGCTGGTTTGCCCGAACAACACGAAGAGATCGGCAGACGAGGAAGAACAGCCAAAGCCAAAGCGTGGGAAGAAGGGCAAAGCCGCTGCCGAACCAAAGGAAGAAGCGCCGGCGACTGTCAAATGCGACTATTCGCGTCCAATTCCAACGCCGGAAGCTGTTGCATAAACTGAGTTTTACCGCAACGGGCGGGGAGACGCAACGTCGCGGAGCGGTTGCCGCTGCTTGAAGCGCAATTTCCATCAATTCATTTATATTGTTTTCACCATAGCTGATTGAACCAACGGAGAACTCATGCCCAAAGATAAAAAAGCAACAGCGCAAGATGCACAACTCATTCTCCAACTCTATGATCTTCGCCGCGAGCCGGTAATGCGCGCCGCGCGCAAGTTTATGGTTTCAGAGTTCTGGCCACAAAATTACGATGAATTCAAGGCGGTGCTTCTGGGCTATGGCACCGAACAAAACGCCTTTTTGCGCCAGGTCATCACCTATTGGGACATGGCTTGCGCCATGGTGGTGCAGGGCGCGGTGAGTGAAGAGCTGTTTTTCGAAAGTACCGCCGAGCCTTATTTTCTTTTCACCAAATTTGGTTCATATCTTGCCCAGGCACGGAAAGATTCTTTCAATATCGATCTCGGACGCAATGTGGAAAAAGTTGTCATGCGTCCTGCCGGCAAGAAGCGTGTGCAGGAATTTGCTGCCAGGCTGGAAGCGCGGCGCGCGCAGGCAGCAGCAAAGGCCGGCCGTTAGCTTGCAGTCAACTTAAGCTCAAGAAATATATTCGCGAATATAGGGGTCCGTAATCACGGCCAATTCGCCGGCCGTTCCATCAAAAATAATTTTCCCATCGCGCAGAATCAGGAAGCTGGTATGAACATCGCGCGATGGGCGTCCGTTCACCGGCTGCATGGAGTGGGTTGCGGGATCATAGTAGTGGCTGGCCAGCATAAAGCCATCCTGCAACCGATGAGTCACCAGAAGAGCGCTCGTTTTCGAGACATCGCGCTGCTTCATGATCAGCTCGATGATGGTGGTGGATGTAATGGGATCGAGTCCTCCCGTGGGCGAATCGTAAAGCAGAATTTCCGGGTGGGTGATGATGGCACGAGCAATTCCCACCCGCCGTCGCATACCGCCTGAGAGCGAAGCTGGGAACATATCCAGCGTATGTTCCAGTTCTACAAAGCGCAGGGCTTCACGCACACGCGCCTCAATCTCCTGCTCCGGTAATTTTTCTTCCATAAGACGGAAGGCGACGTTCTCACGCACCGTGAGCGAATCAAAAAGCGCGCTCTCCTGGAAGACAATTCCCACCTGGCTGCGAAGATCAAATAACTCTTCTTCCGGCATGGCTGTAACATCGTGGCCCAACACGTAGATGTGTCCGGCATCCGGTTTAATCAACCCAAGGCAGAGCTTGAGCAGTGTGCTCTTGCCGGAGCCGGCGACACCCAGGATAACCTTCGTCTCACCGCGCTTAAGCTCGAAGGAAATGCCATTCAGCACGTTCAGTTCTTCAAAGCTGAGATGAACATCCTCAAAGATAATCGTTTTGTGCACGGTGTCCGGCGATGGTGTGGCAGGCGGGCTGGTCGGGGGCATAACTGTGCTCACCTCAGTCACTCCGCGGGTTGAAGCGCGCGTGTCGCCCAGCAGTTGCGCATAATAAGGCAATATAGCAGAGCCGCGTAACACGTCCCAATGCGTCCAAGGCAAATCCCGGATTGTTTCCTGCTATCAGAGTGGCTAAAATCGCCTCTTTCGTGAATTCACCGACCAAATCGCCGCGAGAACTGCTGCACACGGTTTTGCTTTCCAAGGGC
>DATFDA010000202.1:0-5490 GCA_035252525.1 Candidatus Angelobacter sp.
ATGAATTTGGCGCGAATGCACTCCAAAGCCCCTGGCAATGCCTCAACCCGGCTGGATTCAATGTGCAGGCTTACTTCGCTTCCGGCGGCCATCTCCCGGCCGTGACCAATAAGTCCAAAGCCGGTGATGTCAGTGGCTGCATGGACTACGAACCTGTCCCCAGCAGCGATCCTGGCCGCTTTCAGGTTGAGAGTGGTCATGGATTTTGTAGCGGCCTCAATCCATTCCTGCTTCGCCTCTCCTTTTTTGATGGCGGTGGAAATCACACCGGTTCCCAGAGGCTTGGTCAGGATAAGTTTGTCGCCCGGTTTGGCTCCTGAATTGGTCCACACGCGCTCAGGATGGATCATGCCGGTTACCGAGTAGCCGAACTTGATTTCAGGATCGCGAACGCTGTGGCCGCCAATGACTGCGCAGCCCGCTTCCATCATTTTGGAGAGCCCACCGGCGAGAATCTGCTCCAGGATGTCCAAATCCCCTTTTTCAGGAAAGCAAACAATCGCCAGCGCGCTCAGCGGCCGGCCCCCCATGGCGTATACGTCGCTCAGAGAATTAGTAGCGGCGATCTGGCCGAAGGTGTAGGGGTCATCCACGATCGGAGTAAAAAAATCCACTGTCTGGACCAGCGCCTGCTCCGGCGAAATTTTGTACACGCCCGCGTCGTCGGCTTTATCAAAGCCGACCAGGACATTGGGATCATGCTGCCGGGCTAATTTCCCAAGCACCGCGTCCAGCGCCGCCGGACTCAGCTTGCTGGCTCAACCCGCAGCTTTGACCTGTTCTGTAAGACGAATGGATTTGATGGCTTCAGCCATAGGAATCATTCTACCTGTTTCAGGAAAGCCGTTTATCGCAACGGAGGCAAAGGGAGCGGAGGAATGAATTGTTTTGGAATTCCGTTGGGGACCTGGTGATTTTGGAGATGACCGATCAGTTCGTAACGGAGACTACCTTCAGCACGGGCATCTGGCCGTCCCAGTCTGCGGTGACATGTTCCAAAGTCAAGCGGAAATCGCGCCCCTGGCCGGGAGCGAGCGGGGACTGCTGCATTGGACCGTAATCCACATAAGGAGTGTTGGGTATCAGCACCATTACGGGCAGCGTCTCTTTTTGTGCCAACTCACCCAATGAATTTTTGAAGAACACCTGAACCGTAGCGCCGGTAACTTTTTTGTCGCCTGAATTGGTGATGTGGCCCTGAATGTAAGTAACTGATCCGCCGGCAAAGTTTTCCGCCGTTGCCATATGCAGGCTGTCCAGTTGGAGCTTGGCTGCATAAGGGTTGGGTTGGTTGGAGTTGGATGAGCCGGTCCGGCTTACAAAAATAATGACGACCACCGCAACAACAACCAGCACTCCACCGATGGCCATTGGCAACCAGCTTCGACCGCTCTCTTCCCGTACTGGTGGTGCAAAAGGCTGCTGATTGCCGGAATCATCCATGCCGCCATTATACCGATGGGACCCGATGCGCCTTACTCGTTCCGTCACGGCCCAATTCCTGCGGCCCTGAAAATCAACGGACTGTGGGCTGTTGCACGATTGCAATGTGCGCGAGTTATTTCTTGACCGTCACCTGCAGGACGGAGAGCTGAGGCGGCTCATGGTTCCAGTTCTGCGGTATTTCCGTGTAGCTCACGCGAAATCCTGAACTATTCCCCGGTTGCAGCGGTTGTTGCAGAAAATTTTCCGGCGTTAAGGTCTTGTCTTTCTTATCCAGATCAATCCTTTCCATGGGTTGTTGCTGAGTGACGATGGGATCGCCATTCTTATCTTTGAATACCGCAGAGATGATTGCGCTGGTCACCGGCTGCCCGCCAGAATTGCTCACCTGGCCATAAACATCTACATTCGTCTGATTGTGCGCTTCCTGAGGAGCCAGGCTGATGGAAGAGAGCCGCAACTGAGCCGTCTGGCTGGCCATGTTTTCTTCCCTGATGGAAGCCTTATTCATGCTGGGCGAGAGCCATAATGTAACCACCAGCACCGCTACCGCGACAAGTAACGCGATCAAAGGCCAGGGGAAGCGGGATTGGGGCGGTTTAGTGGCATTCGGCGGATATGGCCTGTGTTCCATGGGAGCTCCTGTTTGGGGGGAACATATGAAGAGATGGCCGGCCGAGCGCGCGTGTTGCCGCGCTATTCCCCGGCCAGGGTCATACCGTCAATGCGCAATGTAGGACAAGCTGTAGAGCTGCGGAATTCCAGGTCACTGCCGATTTCAGAGATGTTGTTCAGCATGTCTTTGAGATTTCCAGCCACTGTGACTTCTTCCACTGGGAACGTAAGCTCACCGTCTTCAATCCAAAGACCGCTGGCGCCGCGGGAGAAATCACCTGTGACCAGATTTACGCCCATGCCAAGGAATTCCGTCACAAATAACCCGCGCTTCACACCGGCAATGATCTGCTGAGGGCTGTGATTCCCCGGCTGCAGGAAAAAGTTTCCTTCGGAGATGCCTGGGTTTCCCGCCAGACCTCGCGCTGCGTTGCCGGTGGTGGATAGCCCCAGCTTACGGGCGGTGTAGGTGTTCAGCAGATATGACTTGAGCGTGCCATTTTCAACCACAATGGTTTTGCGCCTGGGGACACCTTCGCCGTCAAATGGCGTAGTCCCGAAGCCGCCCGGCATGGCGCCGTCGTCGATAATCGTCACGTGATCTCCGGCAATCTTCTCACCCAGTTTCCCTGCCAAAAACGATGATTGGCGATAGATAAGATCGCCGCAGGCCGCATCGAAAATATTTCCGAGCACCGAAGCCGCCACGGTACGATCAAAAACAATAGGCACTCTGGCGGAGGGGACTTTGCGTGCTCCCAGCCTGCGAACCGTCCTTCTGGCGGCTTCGCGGCCAACAGCTTCCGGCATTTCCAGCCTTGCCAGACTGCGAGCGGCGGAATACCAGTAATCGCGCTGCATTGCGCCGTTTTCATCCTGGGCGATGGGTGCAGACAAAATGGAGCAGTAGCTGCGCTGGTAGTCTCCCAAAAACCCGAGTGAATTGGCCAGGACCTTGCGCCCGGCGGAGGCATCAAATGCGCCGCCTTCTGAATTCTTGATCCGTGGATCGGAGTCGAAGGCAGCCTTCTCTGCCCGGCGCGCATACTCGATGCGCTGTTCAGGAGGCAGAGAATAAACATCTTCGTTATAAAGCTTGAGGTCGCCTGGCAAGGATCCCAGCTCAGAAGGCTGGGGAAGGCCGGCGCAGGGATCTTCTGAAGTGATCTTCACCAGGTCAAGCGCCCCGTGTATCAGGCGTTCAAGGCCGTCACGGGAAAAATCACTGGAGTAGGTGCTGGCGGCACGCTTGCCGGCGAAGACCCGCAGCCCAATACCGCGAGAACCAGCTTCTTTCAGGGTTTCAACTTCGCCCATGCGGACGACGGTAGAAAACTCAGCGCCGTCGCGGACGACTGCATCGGCCGCCGTGGCTCCGCCTTTGATGGCGCGAGCAACCACATCGGCAGCCAGCTCACGCAGGTCAATATCGGCGCTGCTCAAAATTTCAGTATTAGCTGGCATTCAGGTTCTAACTTGCCGTTCCGCCAACGGTCATCTTATCGAGCTTCAACGTGGGGATTCCAACGCCGACCGGGACTGATTGGCCATCTTTGCCGCAGGTGCCCACGCCTTCATCGAGTTGCAGATCATTGCCCACCATGGAGACCTTGGTGAGAGCGTCAGGACCGTTGCCGACCAACGAGCAGTTCTTCAAGGGCGCCGTAACCATTCCGTTCTCGATCATGTAAGCCTCTGAGGCGGAAAACACGAACTTACCGTTGGTGATATCCACCTGGCCGCCGCCGAAATTAACGGCATAAACGCCGCGTTTTACGGAGCGGATGATGTCTTCTGGAGCATCTTCGCCGGCCAGCATGTAGGTGTTGGTCATGCGAGGCATGGGAATGTGCTCGTAACTTTCGCGGCGGCCGTTTCCAGTATCGGGAAGGCCCATCAGTTTGGAAGAAAGCTTGTCACTGAGATAAGCCTTTAAGATACCTTTCTCGATGAGCACGGTGTTCTGCGTGGGTGCTCCTTCATCATCAACATTGATGGAACCGCGGCGCGAAGGCAGCGTGCCGTTATCCACCACGGTACATTTATCGGAAGCCACGCGTTTGCCGATCAAACCAGTGAAAGCTGAAGTGCCTTTGCGGTTGAAATCTGCTTCCAGACCATGTCCGATGGCTTCGTGAAGGAGGATTCCCGGCCATCCCGGACCCAGCACAACTTCCATTTCGCCTGCGGGAGCCTCTCTGGCGTCAAGCTGAATGATGGCCTGCCGCGCCGCATCCTGGGCAAAGTACTCGGGAGTCTTCTCAGCCTGGAAGAATTCCAGTCCTACGCGTCCGCCACCACCAGCCTGGCCTTTGGCTGTGTTCTTATCGTTCTTGGCGATGCATATCACGCTAAATCGCGCCATGGGCTGTACGTCACTGGCAAAAGTTCCATCTGAGCCTACCACCAGAATCTGGCGCAGCTCGTCGGCGTAGCCGCCCCGAACCTGCACGATTCGCGAATCATAGGCGCGCGCTACGCGGTCAGCCCGCATCACCAGTTCCAACTTGGCGGCGATATCTGCATCTGCCGAAGGCGACGATACCTGATACAACCGGTGGGCTTCGGCGTGCTTAAACCCTTCAATGGGCTGCTGGCCAGGGCCGCGGGCAATCAGGGCAGCAGTCCGGGCCGCCCGCAGGATCTTTTCCGGGGCAAGATCGTCAGTATAGGCGTAGCCGGTGCGCTCGCCGGAAAGCACCCGCACCCCGCAGCCGGCTGAGATACCCTGCGAGGCCGACTTTACAATTCCTTCGTCAACGCTGATCGCGGTGGAAGTCAGGTATTCAAAATAGAGGTCGGCGTACTCGCCACCGGCGGAAAGGGCTTCACCCAGATAGCGCTGCAGGTCATTGGGAGTAATGCCAAACTTCTGAAAAAAAAGGGATTGGTTTTGCGTCATGATCTCTCTATTGGATGAATCCGCGCCCTTAAACGGCACAACTTTCTTGTCCTATTGTCGCATCGTTTGGCGATGGAAAGTAGGGCGCCGCTCCGATTCCAGCCATAGCTAACAGCTATGTTGCCATGGGGTTAGGGGGCTCTTTCACGTTTTGATTGGGTTTGGCGGATTACTGCATTGACGAGCAGGAGCTTGCCTTCGTAAAGTGGCAATTCTCCAGGTTCAGGATTCAAGTTGATGAATGCAGACCTCCTCGCCCGTTCACTTCAGGAATTTCTCGCGGAATCGCGGACGGGCGTCATCATCGAGGATGGTCAGGTGATGTTCGATCTCGGTTCTGCCCAGTGCGCCATCTCCGCTGAAAGAGGCCGCTGCCTTCTGCATCTCTGGTCAGAAGAGCGCAACGTGGTTCGGCATGTAATTGATGCAGAAAGTAAAAATGGCACGCTGGTTTTGAGTGTGACGCGTTTTGCGCAGGCACGACCGCACAAGCTGGAGATCTGCCGCGACCGTGACCGCCGCACCACAAG
>DATFDA010000203.1:0-27044 GCA_035252525.1 Candidatus Angelobacter sp.
CTCCCATTCAGTTTACGCATCACACCACCTCCGCCCGGTGCGCAACGCGCAACATGAAGTAGGCAATCGCAACCAGCAGAGGCACCAGGAAGAGTGATACTGCGGACCCGGCGGCAAGATCGCTCCCCAGAATTCCCGTAAAGTACGCATAGGAAGGCAGGACCTGGGTGGAATCAAAAGGACCGCCCTGAGTGAGGATGTAAACCACTGTCATGTCCGTGAAGGTGAAGATGATGCCGAACAGCACCGCAACGTTAATGATCGGCAGCATCATGGGGATATTCACTTGAAACAGCGTGCGCCAGAAGCCTGCGCCATCAATCGCCGCAGCCTCCGGTATTTCTTTTGAAATAGCAGTCAGTCCGGCAAGCATGATCACGGTTGAGAACGGCAACAAGCGCCAGCTCTGGACCAGGATCACAGATGCCATGGCGAGATGCGGCTCGCCCAGCCACATGGGCGCGCTGAACGGCTTATAGAGATGAACGGCAACCAGCACCCAGTTGATCACGCTATAGAGTGAATCCAGTATCCATTTCCAGCCAATCGCTCCCAGGGAAATCGGGGCTACCCAGGGCAGCAGGATCAGGAACCGAACCAGACCTCGTCCTCGGAACTTCTTTTCCAGCGCAACAGCAAGAATTGTGGAGCCCACAATGACGATTACCTGCGAGAAAAAGGTGAAGATGAATGAATTTTTCAGGGAGGTGATGAAGCTGGGGCTTTGAATAATGCTGCGGAAATTTTCCAGGCCTACGTAGTGCATTCCTGTGCTGCCGATCCGCACATCGCTAAATGCATAGAGGACCGCGAGCACAAACGGGCCGCCGATAATGAGAGCCAGATATAGAACGGCAGGAGCAAACATTAGGGCGCCCAGCAATGGGCTTTGCGCTGTTCCAGCGGATCTAATCTTGCTCCACTTAGGCGTTTTGGGAGGCGCAGCGGCGGAGGCAGCCCCGTTCCCTTCCGCCTCTGTTGTCTCAGAGTTTTGTAGCGGGTTCATTGCCATGCCAGGGTCCTCGCCTCAACTTTCTTCTCGGTGTTGCGATCAAAAAATTTCAGTCGACGTTCCGGCACGGCAAAGTCGTAGGTTTTGCCGATTTCAAACTCGTGGCCAAAGAGCAGGCGCGATACTGCCTTTTTCCCGTCAAAACGGCCGCCTACCAGAAGGCCGGACAAGATCCAATCCGCTCCAAGATACTCGATATTTTCGACTCGAAACTTGAGAGGTATTTTGTGCGTGTCCGTAATGGCTTCAGCAACCCTGAAGTGCTCGGGCCGAAATCCAACAATCACCTCCGTGTCCTCAATCAGATTCATGGGTGGCGAACCCAGAAATGTGGCCACGAAGGTATCGGCGGGATCGTCATACACCTCAGTGGGACTGCCAATCTGGCGCACGTAGCCTTTGTGCAGCACTACAATGCGGTCCCCCATGGCCATGGCTTCCACCTGGTCATGGGTGACGTAAATGGTTGTGGTGCCGATACGACGATGAAAGCGCTCCAACTCCTCGCGCGCGCTGGCCCGGAGTTTGGCATCGAGGTTTGACAGCGGTTCATCGAGGAGGAAGACCGAAGGCTCGCGCACTATAGCCCGCGCCAGGGCCACTCTTTGGCGCTCGCCTCCAGAGAGCTCGCGCGGTTTCCTCTGAAGCAGATGATTGATGCCAAGCAGAGACGCTGCCCACCCTACTTTCTCTTTGTGCGTATGCTTGGGGACTTTTTGCGCCTTGAGCGGAAAGGCAATGTTCTTGTAAACAGTGAGATGCGGATACAAAGCGTAGCTCTGGAACACCATGGCAATGCGGCGTTCGCGCGGTGAAAGATCATTGACCACGCGGCCGCCGATAAGGATCTCGCCGGCCGTGGGTGTTTCCAGGCCGGCGATCATGCGCAGGAGAGTGGTTTTCCCGGAACCCGAAGGTCCCAGGAAAACCAGGAACTCCCCTTCGTGGCCCTCGAGATTTACATCGTTAACTGCCCCTTGCTCTCCTTGTTTGAAAACCTTGGTTAAGTTGCGCGTCTGTACAACAGCCATCCATCCCCCGTGTTACTTGAATCGTCCAAAGATACGCTTGTACTCTTGCTCGGCCGCTTTGGCCGCGTTCTCAGGCGTCTCATCTCCGCGGGCTACCTTGGCAAACATGGTTGGGATGATAAACGCGCGGAACGCTTCATCGATGGCCGCCGTGGCGTAGCCGGGATAACCCACGTTTGTTGCCCAGGTCAGCACATCTCCCAGAACAGCATACTTGTTCGGCGGATTGGCGCGGGGATCATTGGCGATTTCCTGCTTCAGGTTCGGCACCGTTTTGGGGAAGCAGGGGAAGTTGTAGAACTGTCCGGCAGTAAAGCCATCGTGGAACGCATCAATGTAGTCGATTAGAAACTGCTGCGCTCCTTCTTTGTTTTCTGAGAAGTTCCAGGTCACATAGCAATCCATCACGTGCTCGGCGGCAATGCGGCGTACCGGGCCTTGCGGCGCCTTGCAGATCATGATGTGGCT
Source organism: Candidatus Angelobacter sp. (assembly GCA_035252525.1). Lineage (GTDB taxonomy): Bacteria > Acidobacteriota > Terriglobia > Terriglobales > Acidobacteriaceae > Angelobacter. The sequence goes on from DATFDA010000203.1 coordinate 2,512, forward strand.
GTCCGTGGGCATGTGGTCACGTTCGGTCTGCCGGGTGACTGAGATGGCATTCGCAATGTAGGAGGTTTTCCCTGAAACCATGGCGCGATTGTTGGCCGACGGATCCCAACTGAAGATCTCCGGCGTCATCGTCTGCTTAAAAAGCTCTTTCCCGTACTTCAGCGCGTCAATGGTCTGCTTGGAATTGATAGTCACGTTGCCGTGCTCGTCCTGCTCCGCTCCGCCAAAGGACCAGAGAATGGCGCGCAGCGCCATGCTGGAGTCCAATTCCTGAGACATGCCAATGCCGACAGGATGGCCCGACTTGTCTTTGATCTTTTTTCCGCCATTTAGAAGATCATCGTAGGTGTTGGGGCCGTTCGGGAATCCGGCTTCCGCCCACCATTCCTTGTAATAGTTGCCCGGATCGGGAACGTAGGAATCAGAAAACGCAAAATACTTTTTCGTCTTCGGATTGAAAGTTGACTTGTGCGCCAGATCGATCTTCTTGCCGTGCTTCTTCTCGACCTCCTGATAGACGTGCGTCATGTCAATCACCTGGTCTTCAAACGCGGCAGGCGGCGACAGGAACATGAACAGATCATGACCCTTCTTAGCAGAAACCTCAGAAGCGGCACGCGCCGGCAGTTCGTTTAAATTAATGTGGTCCACAATCACATTCGTGTTGTGCTTCTGGCCCCATTGCTTGCAAAACGTGTTGTCAAACCAGGTGTCATAGGCGGGAACAAAGTGGCTCCATTGCCCAATCTTCAAGGTCTTCTGTTGTGCGGCTGCGCGCTCTGGGAACAGGAATGCCGGACCGAGCGCACCGGCAGCAATACCACTCGCACCAGCCAACTTGATAAAGTCTCTTCTCGATACACCCTTGCCCTTCTTCTTGTCTTCTTCCTTCATTTACGCCTCCTCAGTTCAGCATGCACAACCGTTGCGTGGTTCGTACGGCTTACTGCAATTCCTGTTCTGCTAGACGAAAAACCTATCTCTCTTCCCCGAACCTCTTGATATCTTCTGGCGCGTCTTTTACGGCTACCTTTTTGCTTCCCTGCACCATCACGCGAATCTGCTCCACCACATCAGGATTGGCCAGGGTGGTTACGTCACCGGTATCCATCTGGTTGGAGATGGCGGCCAGCACGCGCCGCATGATTTTACCTGAACGCGTCTTCGGCATGTCCGGAACGACATGGACTTTGCGCGGACGCGCAATTTTGCCGATTTGAGTCTCAATGGCTTCTGTGACTTTCTTTTCCACTCCGGCGGAATGTGGCACGCCCGGCTTCAGCGAAACATAAACTTCCGGCACTCTGCCTTTGACCTCGTCGGCCACAGGAATCACAGCCGCCTCAGCTATTTCTTGCACGGTGAGACAGGCTGATTCCAACTCCTTGGTTCCCAGCCGATGTCCGGCAACGTTGATCACGTCATCAACGCGGCCCAAAATGCGGAAATAGCCATCCGGAGCCTGTACTGCGCCATCGCCGGCGAAATACGGCCAGTCATGCCAGTCTTTGCTTTGCTTGTCCCTGTTGTATTTCTGGTAATACTGCTTCACGAACCGCTCGCGATCACCCCAGATGGTCTGGAAAATTCCCGGCCAGGGATTGCGGATGCAGATATTCCCTGCTTTCCCCGAACCCGGCTTCACTTCTTTTCCTTCCTCGTCGAAGATAACCGGGTATATGCCCGGAACCGCCGGACCGGCGCTACCCGGCTTCATGGGATCAATCGCCGGCTTTGTGCTGCACAGAAATCCGCCAGTCTCGGTTTGCCACCAGGTGTCGACAATCACGGCCTCGCCCTTGCCTACCACCTCGTAATACCACTTCCACACTTCAGGCTCAATGGGCTCGCCTACCGTGGTCATGTGCTTGAAGTGGTACTCGTACTTCGGAGGCTCGTCCGGGCCTGCCTTGCGCAGCATGCGGATGGCTGTGGGCGACGTATGGAAGATATTCACGTTCAGCCGATGCGCGATGCGCCACGGCCTGCCCGCGTCAGGATAGTTTGGGACGCCTTCAAAAAGTACGCTGGTAGCGGCCAGCGCCAGAGGGCCATAAACGATGTAAGAATGACCGGTGATCCAGCCAATATCCGCCATACACCAGTAAACGTCTTCAGGATGGACGTCTTGGATGTACTTGGTTGTCCCAGCAACATAAGAAAGGTAGCCTCCCGTACCGTGCTGGCAGCCTTTAGGACGTCCGGTGGTGCCGCTGGTGTACATGAGGAACAACGGAGCCTCTGAAGGCATGGAAACCGGCTCTACGATTTGGCCGTGATACTTTTTCAGCAGCTCGTCGACGAAAAAGTCGCGGTTCTGCACCATGGGCTTGGCGGAGTGATACTTGCCTGCTTCGCGGCGCCACACCAAAACTTTTTCGATCTTCTGTCCTTCCTTCTGCGAAACGTCAACCGCAAGATCGGCTTTTTCTTTGTGGTCAGTCATGTGGCCACTACGGTAATAGCCGTCAATTGTCACCAGCACCTTGCTTCCAGAGTCGGCGGCGCGCATGCCGCAGGCTTCACCGCTGAAACCGCCGAACACGACGGAGTGGATCAAACCGAGGCGAGCGCAGGCAAGCATGGTTACCGGCAACTCCGGCACAACCGGCATGTGAATGGTTACCCGATCACCTGTTTTGAGCCCGCAAAAATCGCGCAGCATCGCCGCCATCTCATTCACGCGGTAATAGAGGTCCTGGTAGGTAATGGCCAGCGGCGGGTCTTCTTCCGGTTCGCCGACAAAGATGAACGCTGCTTTGTTCCTGTATTTTTCCAGGTGACGGTCAATGCAGTTGTAAGCAACGTTCAATTTGCCGCCTACAAACCACTTCCAGAAGGGGGCATCGCTGGTGTCGAGCGTGGTGTGCCAGTACTGGTCCCAGCTTAAAAGATCAGCGTACTCGCGAAAACACTCGGGGAAATTGTTTTCCGCGAAACGCTCATTCACCGCAGGATCAGACAGAGTGGACTGGCCGATGAATTTCGCGTTCGGGTAATAGTACTGTTCTTCTCTCCAATGGACTGCAATCTGTGCTTCGGTCAGGTCTGTTTCTTGCTCGGTGGGTTTCATCAAGCGAACGTCAGCCATGATAGTGACCTCTTTGCTATTCGAAGTCAGAGTTTTTCGAACTGGAAAAGCGCCCGCGAGAATGGGCCGCGATAATGCGCGGATGGCAGTTGCGCCACCACCCGCGCGTTCGAAACAGATAATCGTACACCTAGGAGGCCGTTCGTGCGCAAGCACCGGGCTGGGATCAGTCGCCGCTGGCTGCTTGTACGCCGACTTCAGCCCATATCTTAGTATCTTTGGTCTCTCCAATCATGAACATGCCCACAAAGAACGTGATGACCGCAACGATGATGGGATAGATCAGGCCCATGTAAATGGAGTGCGCCTTAATCCAAGGATTGGTGCTGGCGGCGGTGGAGGCAACAATCGCAGTGGCAATAAGCGGCATGAAACCACCGAACCAGCCGTTCCCAATATGGTATGGCAGAGACATGGAGGTGTAGCGGATTTTGGCCGGGAACAGCTCCACCAGGAATGCCGCGATGGGGCCATAAACCATGGTGACGTAAATCACCTGGATCGTGACCAGAAGAGTCAGCACGGGAACATTGATGGGGTTGGAAAACGTTTTCATGCCGAAATACAGCGGATAATAGGTAATCGCCGCCAGCAGGCATCCCCAGCACATGATCTTCATTCGGCCAATCTTGTCACTCCATGCCCCAAACACCAGGAAGAACGGCGTTCCTATCAGCAGAGACACACCTACCACCGTGTATGCGGTCTGCCAGGGCACTTTGCAGATGGTCTGCAGGAAGAACAGCGCGTAGAACTGCCCCGTATACCACACCACGGCCTCGCCAGCGGTTGCGCCGAACAGAGCAAGAAAGATCAATTTCCAGTTTCTGCCGCTGGTGAAGCTGTCTTTCAACGGAGCTTTTGAACTCTTGCCCTGGTCCTTCAAGCGCGCATAGAGCGGCGACTCTTTAAGTTTCAGGCGAATGTAAATGGAGATGATCACCAGAATGGCTGAAATCAGGAATGGCACGCGCCAGCCCCAGCTCCGGAAAGAAGCATCGCCCATGAAATGCCGTGTGATGCCGATGACCACAAGCGCAAGCAAAAATCCCACGGTCGCAGTGGTCTGGATGTAGCTGGTGAGATAGCCGCGTTTGTGATCAGGCGAGTGTTCAGCCACGTAAGTTGCTGCTCCACCATATTCGCCTCCCAGCGCCAATCCTTGCAGCAATCGGAGCCCGACCAGGAGTATTGGCGCGACGATGCCAACCCTTTCGTAGGTGGGCAATAGTCCTACCAGGGTAGTGGAAAGGCCCATGATGGTGAGAGTCACTAGGAATGCGTACTTGCGCCCAACCAGGTCACCAACCCGTCCGAACACAACGGCCCCGAAAGGACGCACTGCGAAGCCGGCTCCGAATGTTGCCAGGCTGGCCAAAAACGCGGCTGTGTCATTTCCTTTCGGAAAAAACAGTGTGGAAAAGAAAACGGCAAGGCTGCCGTAGAGGTAAAAATCGTACCATTCGATCATGGTGCCCGATGATGAGGCCCAGATCACAGTCCAGATGCTGAACCCTTTTCCTGGACCCGGCGTGGACAACGTGGACGCATTAGTAGCCATTTTGCAATCTCTCCTGGGACGCCGCGATATGGGCGCCTGATTAGTCTCCCGGCCCGCCCCCGCATCAAAGGAAAGCAACTCACGACTTTCGGTTCTGAACGCTGAACTTCGATGCAACCACCGCCCTGCTGAGCAGAACCGGCGATCCGAGCCCTTTATTTGGCAAACAGCGTAATCTGATTAGCGAAGATGTCAAGCAGAAAGCGGCTCGGCGCATTAAGACATCGGGACTCTCGAACAGTCGGATTTGCGTAAGCCTGTGGGTTTGTACATGCAAACTGACGCGCCACAGGCAGAGTTGAGCGCCAATCCGAATGTCCTCTACAAAGCAATTGGACTTGTTCCTGCGACTCCTGAGCGATATCATGCCGAAGCCCGATTTAGCCGTTCTCGCTAGACGCATCACTGCGTTCAGATCAGGAATCTGCATTGGAGAGGAGATTGGCATGAGGAGTTCGTCACTGCAGTTTCGTTTCACAAGTGTCATTTTTGCCGCTTCGTTCATCTGCTTGTCTTGTATAGCGGACGTATCGGCACAGGACTCAATCACCCTCGGCGTGGTGTTGCCGACAACCGGTGGGGAGGCCAAGGCAGGCCAATACCAGAAAGAAGGCATCGAACTCGCCATCAAGCAGATCAATGCAAAGGGAGGGGTCCTTGTAAAAGAAAAAGGCAAAAAACTGCCGATCAAGGAAATCTTCTACGACAACGGCACTGATTCCGCCAAAGCAGCCTCGCTGGTGGAGCGTGTGATGTCTTCCGACAAAGCGAACGCCGTGATCGGCGGATACTCCACCGCACTTGGAGAAGCGGAATCTGTTATGCCTGACCGCTATCAGATACCGTGGATTACTGCGGGAGCTGCCGCTACTAGTATCTTCAGCCATGGGTACAAGTACACGTTCGGCGCCTTGAGCCCTATCTTCCTATTGGGCACCACCACGGCAGAGTTCCTTGGCAGTTTGGTGGACCAGGGCAAACTCAAGAAGGGTTTGAAAATCGCCCTTGTTGTAGAAAACACCGACCACGGTGTTGACTATGTAAAGGGAATTCAGGACTGGATAAGTAAGCATCCTGGCTATTTCACCGTGGTGCTTAGTGAAAAATTTGAGTTACACGGTACGGATTACTCGGGCTTGCTGCAGAAGGTAAAGACTTCCAAGGCCGATATTTTCCTTTCTGATGCGCACCTGCCGGATTACATAACGATGCAGCGGCAATATCTACAGGCGGGATTGCACCATCAGATCATCAGCTACGGAGCTCGGGGCCCTGAAGCCGACGCACGCAAGGCGCTGGGGGCGGGCACGGATTACATTTTGGCTGCTCTCTGGTGGTCAGACAAATTGCCTTATCCTCAAGCTCAGAAATTCATCTCCGACTACAAAGCTGCATACGGACGCTCGCCCGATTCGTGGTATGCGGCAACAGCCTACGATGCAACGCGCATTCTGGCCCAAGCCATTGAGGCGGCGGGCTCCACGAACAGCTCAAAAATCCGCGATGCGCTGGCCAAGGCCGAGCTAAAAGGCTCGCTGCTGCCCGGACAGGTTCTCAAGTTTGGCGCCAACGGCCAGGCTGACTACCCGTTCCTGGTAACGCAAAATAAGCCCGGAGACAAAGTGGATATCGTTTATCCCAAGGACGCAGCCACGGGACCACCGATCGCTCCCAGACCGTAAGGCGGACGGCCTTCGTCTATGACTGCTTCCGATTATCTGGACCTCATCATCAAGTCCTTGCTTCTGGCAGGCATCTATGCCGCTATGGCGGTGGGGATGACGGTGATTTACGGCGTGATGAAGATTGTGAATCTTGCTCACGCCGGGTTTCTCATGATGGGCGCGTACTTCGCTTTCGTGCTCTTCAATCGTTTCCACATCGATCCAGTACTAGGAGCTATACTCGCCCTGCCTGCTTTCTTCCTGTTTGGAATGGCAATGCACTGGCTGCTGGTACGCTGGCTGCCCAAGTCAGATACTCCCACCCTCTCATCGTTGTTGTTGATGTTCGGTGTCTGGCTGGTTCTGCAAAATCTGGGCTATATGATCTTCGGCAGTGAAGATTCGTCCATTCTCACACCTCGAACTCTTGCTTCCGTGCAATTAGGCGATATATCGATACCGCTGGTTAGCCTGATTGTTTTTATCGCGGCTGTGGTCTCTCTTGTATTGTTGCAGATCATATTCAACCGTAGCTGGTTCGGACGTTCCATGCGCTCCCTTATCCAGAACCCGTACGCCGCGAAGATTGTTGGCGTGGACGATGAACGGACAGCGCGGCTTACTTTTGGCCTGGGTACTGCCTTTGCCGGCTTTGCCGGAGCACTGCTGGCCATGCTCTATTCCTTCAACGCTGACTTCGGCCGGCCCTTCCTCCTGAGGTCATTCGTCATCATTGTGCTTGGCGGGCTCGAATCGGTTTCGGGCGTGGCCATTGGGGCGCTTGTACTTGCGTTGCTGGAGACATTCAGCGTGCAAGTGCTGCCTGCCAGCTATCAGCCGGCCATTTCCTTTGCCCTCCTGGTGGTGGTGCTCATCATCATGCCGAAAGGTATTGCAGGCCTGCTGCAAAGAAAACTGAAGGTGACATAGACGCATGGCGCCGGTTGCCGCTCGCCGCTACACCTTCGTGCTCCCCTGGGTTATCTTCCTCGCCCTGCTGCTGTTGCCATTGACCGATCTAAGCTCCAACACCATCCGGCTGCTCTTTACCACCGCAGTATGGATCATCGCCGGAATCGGCTGGAATCTGGTAGGCGGATTTACGGGCCAGGTCTCCTTCGGGTTTGCTGTGTTTTATGGACTTGGGGCTTACGTAACTGCGCTGATGATCAATGGCGGACGAAGCCCCTATTTTGCTTTTCTCGGGGGAATCGCCATCGCGGTACTGGCCTCGTTTTTTGTCGGCATGCCGACGTTCCGGTTGCGAGGGCCGTATTTTGCCATCGCCACCATCGGTGTTGGAGAAGCTACCCGCGTCATCATGAACAATCTGGACATCACCGGTGGCGCCAGCGGGTATCGTATTTTCGAAAAAAGAGCATTTAACCAGATTGAGCACTACTATAGCGCCATTGTGCTCATGGCCCTCGCCCTGGCAATTTCTTCACTCATCGTCCACAGCAAATTCGGGCTCGCTCTGCGCGCCATCAAGCAGGACCAGGATGCCGCAGCCGCCGTGGGCGTAAATCACTATCTTGCAAAACTATGGATTCATGCTGTGGCGGCAGCAATGACAGGACTTGCCGGGGGACTCTACGCTCGCTATCACGCCTTTATTTATCCCGGTGACGTATTTGCCTTCCAGACGAGCATCTATATCCTGCTGATACCCGTGATTGGCGGAATTGGCACCGTGTGGGGGCCGGTGCTGGGAGGAATCGTCTTCGGCATTGTGGAAGAGGAACTGGTGGTCCATTTTCCCAACATCCATCTTCTTTTGTATGGCTCGGTGCTCATTGCAATTGTATTGTTGGAACCGGACGGCCTGATCGGACTCCTGCGCAGGCTGGTGCGGTTTTTCTGGAGACGACGTGAAGATTCTGGAAGTAAAGACCCTGACGAAATACTTTGGGGGCGTAGCGGCCTTGAAGGACGTGAGCTTTGAGGTGCCGGAAAAACATATCTGCGGGTTCATTGGACCCAATGGCGCAGGCAAGACCACCCTGTTCAGCGTGATCACGGGTGCTCACAAGCCAACCGCCGGGAAGGTCAGTTTTCGCGGCTCTGATGTAACAGGTATGGGTTCCGCGGCGCTGGTGAAAAAAGGTATCGCACGCACTCACCAGATCGTCCGGCCCTTTCGTCTTATGACGGTTTTGGAGAACATCCAATTAGCGGTTCACTACGGGCGGCGGGCTGTGAACCGCAGCGCCCCCGCGCGAGAGCACGCCATGGAGAGCCTGAAAATGGTGGGATTGGACCACAAGGCGCAGCGCCTGGCTTCAGAGCTTTCACTGGGCGAGCAAAAACGGCTGGAAGTGGCGCGCGCGCTTGCAACAGCGCCGGACCTGGTTCTGCTGGACGAGATCTGCGGGGGTTTGAATCATTCTGAAACCAGAATCATGCTTGATCTCATCAACCGTATCCGCGAAAACGGCGCAACCATTATGTACGTGGAGCATGACATGAAAGCCATCATGTCAATCTGCGACCGTGTCACCGTGCTTAACTTTGGCCAAAAGCTCGCCGAGGGCAAGCCGGAAGAGATCCAGAACAATGAAGCGGTGATTGAAGCCTATCTGGGCAAATCTTCGATCGGGGGAACACCACGTGCCTGAAGCAGCAGACAACCTGCTGGTAGTGGAGAAGCTTGAGGTCCGCTACGGGGCGGTACAGGTCTTGTGGGGCATTTCATTTGCAGTAGCCAAAGGTAAAGTCACCTGCATCATTGGCTCGAATGGCGCGGGCAAAACCACCACACTGAATGCTATCGCCGGGGTTCTGCCCATCAAAGGCGGCCGGGTATTTCTCGGCGGCAAGGACATTACTTTCCTGCCCGCTCGTGAGCGTGTAAGAAACCACGTCTGCCTGGTACCGGAAGGAAGGCAACTCTGGCCCGGGATGTCTGTGGAAGAGAATCTCTTGATGGGGTGTTTTCTACCCGCGTTTCGTGGCAAGGCCCAAGCGGGGCTCGCGCGAATTTATGAGCTGTTTCCGCGCTTGAAGGAACGGCGGCGACAGCTTGCAGGTACACTCTCTGGTGGCGAACAGCAGATGTGCGCTGTCGGTCGCGGGCTCATGTCTGAACCACAAATCCTGATGCTCGACGAACCCACACTTGGCTTGGCGCCCAAACTGGTAGACGAGATTTTTCGTTTAATCACTAACATTGCCGCTCAGGGCGTCACAATCCTGTTGGTCGGTGAAAATGTGAACTACGCGCTTCAAGTCTCCCATTACGGTTATGTGATGGAGACGGGACGCATCACGCTGGAAGGCCCGAGCGCAACGCTCTTCAACAATGATCACGTGCGCCGCGCTTACCTGGGAGTGACTCCTGAGCAGTCCTTGCCTGACCGCTTGCCAAGCCTCTAATCCGCTGGCAGAAGCCTGAGAGATTTTTGGCAAGACACAAACGCCCGGGGCCAGGCCGGGCATTCTTATACAAATTCAACGCAAACCGCCAACTAGAAGCTAAACATATCACTGATGTCGCCGCTCTGATCATTACGAGCATTCAATGAGGGCAGTCCAAAAGTGTTTTGAATGAATTTCAGGATCGAGACATCATCCATCAGCACGTGCGAGATGAAATTCTTTTTAGCAAACGGTGAAATCACCAGCATGGGTACGCGCGGTCCCAGCCCTTCCGCGTTGACCTGAGGAGGGGGTACATGGTCATACCAGCCGCCGCTGGAATCCCAGATCACGATGATTGCCGCCTTCTGGTAGACCGGGGATGCCTGGATTTGTTTGATGAAACCATCCAGCCATGTGGTCCCAATGGTCAAAGGAACACCGGTGTTGGGATGCATACTGTGCACCGGATTCGGCTGGACGAAAGCGACGGACGGAAAGCTTCCGGAATTCAGATCAGAGCTGAATGAACTGAGATCTCGCATGGTGGGAGACGGGGTGGCGGGAGCAAAGAATTGAAATGGATTTTCCTGTGGAACATAGCTGCCGCATACCCCGAGTTGCTCGTGATACCACGCCCAGCTTAACCCTTTTGCCGAAAGCTGGTTTCCGACATGCTGGAACGTATACGAACCAGCGGTCGTGACCGGCGAAGTGCAAGGCGGGTTGAACGGATTAATGGTGAATGGAAAATCATTGTCCTGGGCGGCAATCAGATAGAGCTGGTTGGAGGGTGCATCACCCATCACTGAGGGGAAGAAATGGTCTGCCAACGCAAATTGTTGCGCCCAACTCCACAATGTAGCCACACCGGGATTGCTGTTGTCGTAATGGCCCATGGAGATATCGCCATTGAAGAAGGCGAATTTGTCCATATTTCCGTTGTCCCACACCTTGAGCAAGTCCTGCCTCACGTGAGGAAGGTCCGGCGCTACGGGATCGGTCAAAAGCGTTGGAGTCACGGTTGCGCCCTTGGCATCAACTTGAGTGAAACCTGGCACGCCAGGCCTGATTCCCTCGGCCCCGGGGAAGGTACCGAAGAGATTGTCAAATGACCTGTTTTGCATCACCACCACAATGACGTTGCTGATGGTGCCAGGGGTTGGGGAGGGAGATGGATTGGGATTACTACCAACTCCGCCGCACCCCGATACGGCAAGCACAAGAATGCCCAGAAAAAAACTGCCAATGGTTCGCTTCAATGTTCACACCTCGAATATTTTGAAACGAGGTACTCCTCAGGTGTTGGCTTGAAATTAATAGGTTTTTAACAGAGACTCTCTTGAACTCTGGGACTAAGGTGACCGGCAAGCAACTCTTAAGATCTCGGGATCGGCAGCGCCCGGTTGGAGAATAGCCCATGCGAGCTTCGCCAAATTCGCTGAAGCAACATTAATAAGTATGAACTTATTGCGCGACATGCTGCTTTCATTCTGCCCGGAGGCAGTACGACGCAAGCACCGCCCCTATTCGCCCGCCGGACTGACCTCACTTGCAGCCGCCCTGGGCTTAGTTCAGTTCGTGGTTTGCGCTCTGCTGTTGCTGGAGCGCTACCGGCATTTTTTCATCGCGCGGGCGCACCAGTGGGCCACACAAATGAATGGACAAGCGGAGTGGGTGCAATCTGGCAGTGCAGCCATTGTTACGTTCGAGTTCTTCCTTTATCCGCTATCTTTGTTGCTGCTTTATTTCATGTTTGAAGGTTTGCTGCGTTTCGCTGCGGGGATCGCCACATCCGAGGTGGTCCCGAGTTTGCCAGTTGTACTTGCCTTCAAGGCAAGGGAGACCGTGGAGAAAAGACGCGAGATAAAACACATCCTTTCTCTCCCTCCGGATAGAGTTGAAATGCTGCCTAATGGGAATGTGCGTATCGCCTCTGCTCTCCACAAAGCTGGATGGGATGCCAGCATCACCATCGGCTTGGATGACCGCTGGTATGAAGTTGAACGTGAGATGCAAGAGAACGGACCTCTTCCGTGGGTCTACCTGTTACGGCCTTCTCCTATCGGCAAAATTTTCCGCCGGGTGGAACGGTATGAACCTCAACGTGAGCCCGCTTCGTCCGAGCCAGCACAGCCGAAATCCAACCACGTTCATTAATCACTGCGGCCAATCTCTCCCAGCCTGTGGAAAACTTGAATTGATTTAAGTTCCTTGTACCGGGATTAAAACGTTACAATCCTGAGCAATTCAAATTTATGGCGACAGAAATCGTAACCGTGGAATCCCCGGTGATTCGCGCTGCAGGCGGAATTCTTCAGCGCGTTACACCACGCGGCGATGAAGTTTTGATCGTCTATCGCAAACGTTATCAAGACTGGGCGCTGCCTAAGGGCGAAGTCAAAGATGGCGAGTCATTCCAGGAAGCCGCGGTGCGCGAGGTAGCGCAGGAAACCGGCTGCTCCTGCCAGCTTGGGAACTATCTGGGCACCATCAGCTTCTCTGATCATGGCACGCCGAAAGTCATCATGTTCTGGAAGATGACTGTGCTGGAAGAAAACCCCGTGGCGGAAAGAGATGAGGCGGCCGAGGTGGTTTGGATGCCTCTTGCGGCAGCCATTCAGAAGCTCTCACAATCGCAGGAAAAAGCATTGCTCTCGCGCCTGAGCAATGCTGCGCGTCCTCTACAGCAGATTCAACCCGCATCATGGAGTTCTGAAACAGCTTCCCAAAGAAAAAAGGGCTCCATTGAGGACGAGCGCGTGCACGCGCGGGTGCTGCGCGAAGCTGAAGCCTTTCGCGTAGAGCTTGCGTTTCTTGAGCGCCGCAACGGCCAGGGTGACAAATCCTGGGCTGCGGCGGCACACGACCAACTCGCCAACGTATTGCGCTGCCTGGAAAGCAACGATATTGAAGGCGCTCTGTTTTGCGTGCACGCGGCGCGACGCTTTGCCGTGCATGGATTCAACAAAACGGAACTGATCACGCGGGCCCATATCCTGCGGGAAGAGGCACAGAAAATTGAGTCTTGGCGCGGTGATGCCATGGACAGCCTGCTCTCAGTGGGTGATGAAGATCTCTCCGCCGACCGGCTGGCGGATGCCATGAAGCTGCGCGACGAGGAAACCACCAACCAGTATTACCGCAACCGGCTGGCCGGAGATCATTTGCGGATTCTGCTTACCATCTGCGCTCTTTCCATGGTTGCCATGCTTCCGTTAATGCTGCTCTCGGGACCGGCCCGCATGGTTGGCCCGGTGCTTCTGTTCGGCCTGCTCGGATCTTCGTTTTCTGCAGCGCAGTTGCTGATGAAAGGCAAAAGCGAATCCATTATCCCCAACGTCTTCGTGATGCTCACGCCCGTCCTGTTTGGAGCGGTTGCCGGACTGGCCGGCTTCGCCATCCACGAGTATCTTTCCGGGCTGTTGAGTTTTCCACGTCCGCATTGGGGCGCGTTGCTGAGTTTGTCATTCCTGTTCGGAATGCTATGTCAGCGTGTGCTCGCGCGCTTTGCTGTTCCCAAACGAAGGAAAAAGAGCCACTGACCATATCTACTTCCGGCGACTTTGGTTGCAGTGAATTCACAACCCAGTCCGTCACAAAATTCTGAACCCCTGGCCCGGAGGCTGGGGCTGTTCGACGCCACCATGCTGGTGATGGGCGGAACCATCGGCGCCGGCATCTTTATCAATCCCTATGTTGTTGCCCAGGTGGTCCACACGCCCATGCTTGTGCTGGGAGCATGGATGCTGGGTGGAGTGATTGCCCTGATCGGCGCGTTCATCTGGGCTGAACTCGCAGACCGGATGCCGGAGGTTGGAGGGCAGTACGCTTATTTGCGCGACGTTTACCATCCGCTGATTGCGTTTCTCTATGGCTGGGTGCTGCTGCTGGTGATTCAGACGGGAGGCATGGCTGCGGTAACAGTCACCTTCGCCCGGTATTTTATTGAACTCACCGGAATGCATAGTGCCGATTGGCAAATTGCCGTTGTGACTCTGTTTCTGCTGACGCTCATAAACTGCCTGGGCGTTCGCGCCGGCGGGTCAGTGCAAAGCGCATTGATGGTGATTAAAATTTTTGCCATCGCGCTGCTGGTGATTGCCGGTGCACTGTTTATAAAAGGCGCCCATATCACCTGGAAGCCGCTGCTGGATCAGCCTGTTTCGGGCAGCCTTTTATCTTCTTTCGGCGGAGCCATGATACCGGTATTGTTTGCTTACGGCGGATGGCAGACAGCGTGCTTTGTTGCCGGCGAACTGAAACAGCCCAGGCGTGACCTGCCTCGGGCCCTGGTGCTGGGAGTGATCGGCGTGGCTGTGCTCTACAGCTCAGTGAATTTTATTTGCGTACGCAGTTTAGGCGTGAAAGGGCTGGCAGCAACAACCACCCCGGCATCAAGCGTAATGCATCTGGCCATGGGATCCAAAGGAGCCATGCTCATCGCTCTGGGCATCGCCGTTTCAACGCTGGGATTTCTTAGCCAAAGTGTTCTCACCGCTCCACGCGTCTACTTTGCCATGGCCGAAGACCGAGTATTTTTTCGTCAGCTTGCCTGGGTCCACCCGAAAACGCGCGTGCCGGTGATTGCCATTACGTTGCAAAGTATCTGGACGGTGGTGATCCTTTTTTCCGGACGGTATGACCAGATTCTGAATTACGTAACCTCCATGGATTTCCTCTTCTTCTGTGCCACCGCAAGCTGCTTGTTCATTCTGCGCCGCAAAGACAGAGGAACTGGCTCCAACTTCCGCGTCCCAGGACATCCCTGGACCACAAGCTTTTTCTGTATCGTGAGCGCAAGCGTGGTTGGCAACGCAATTTATCGCTACCCCAGCAATACTTTGATTGGATTCGCAATTCTCGCCACCGGCGTGCCGGTATATTACATTTGGAAGTGGACTTCAAAATGACTCAGATCCGCAGCAGCGCCGGTTCCAGATACATGCAGTGGGCCAAGCTGACTTCCACAGCGAAATACAATCTGGCTACCAGCGGAATGGTGAACCTGCCTCTTTCAGCGTTGGGCGTTACTCTGGAGGAACTCGAAATCAACGGACCCACAGTTTACGGATACGACCCGCTGCTGAAGGCGCTGTCAGCGCGTTATCGCGTCCCGCAGGAATCTGTGGTCAGCGCCATGGGAACGTCTTTTGCCAATTATCTGGCTCTTGCTGCTGCAACAGAACCAGGTGATGAGGTGCTGATTGAAGAACCAACGTACGATCCTCTGCTCGGCGCTGCCCGATATTTAGGACTTTCAATCAAGCGTTTTCAACGTAAGCGTGAAAATCATTTTGCAGTTGATATGGCGGAAGTTGAGCGGAACTTCACTTCACGTACGCGGGTGATCGTCCTGTGCAATCTGCACAATCCAAGCGGCGCATCTACCCCGGATACAGCGATGAGCAAATTGGCCGCATTGGCTGGCAAGAATCGTGGCTATGTGCTGGTGGATGAGGTTTACCGCGAGCTGCTTTTTGCCGCGGAGCCGCAGACGGCATTTCACGTTGACCCTGAGCGGGTTATCGTCACCAGCAGCTTAACCAAGGCATATGGATTAAGCGGAGTGCGTTGCGGTTGGATTTTGGCGGCTCCAGAGTTGGCGCAGCGCATGTGGCGAATTCACGATGTGCATGCGGCCACATACCCATTTATGGCCGAGTATCTGAGTATTCGCGCGCTGGAAAAGCTGCCGGACATCGCACGCGGCATGAAATCATTGCTGGACGAGAACAGGTCAATGCTGAAGGCGTTTCTTGCCGGACGAGAGGATCTTGAATTCTTCTGGCCGGAATACGGCACCATTGTCTTTCCGCGACTGAAGCATGGCAATGCAACGGAGTTCTGCAATCTGCTGCGCAGCGAATTCGAAACCAGCGTTGTTCCTGGAGAATTTTTTGAAATGCCGGATCACTTCAGAATCGGCGTGGGTCTGCCAACCGCCGATATCCGCGCAGCGCTGGAACAGCTTGAGCGAGCCCTGGATGGTTACAAGAGTTCCCTGCTCGCTCGCGTGTAAGCCTTCAATCTTTTTCAGCAGCAAACTTTCCCGCGCCATGGCAGGCAATGTACAGGAATGCAAAGCAGAACAGGACGGCCTCAGCTCCGCCATTCTGAATGGGCAAATGCCCTCTGGGCTGGTGCATCATGAAATAGGCCACCGCCATTTCACCGCTGGCGATGAAAGCAACAAAGCGCGTCAGCAGCCCCAGTATGATCAAAATGCCGCCGCCAAATTCGATAATGCCGGCAGCCAGCATCATGGGGTTATGAAGCTGAACGTGGCCTCCAAAAGCGCCAAAAAGCTTTTGCGCGCCATGACACAGAAACAAAAAACCAACCACCACACGAAAAACTGCATATGCAACAGGTTCGAGTCCGCTGAGAAATTTCATTCTTCTGTCCTTGGCATTAGTAGCTTGAATGGAGAGTTTAAGGCCCGCCGCACTTGCTGTCGAGTGACTCTGGGGCATGTCGCAGATCAGAGACGCAATGCCCATGTAGTCCGTTGATGGAATCATTCGCTTAGACAGAGAAAGGCCCACCGGGAGGAACGGCGGGCCTGGTTGGCTGTAACGAGAAGGTTTTAGAAGGACAGCCGTCCTCCAAAGAGCAGCTTTCTGGGCTGGCTGTTTGTGACAGTTGGATCGCCGAACCCGGTGAATGGAGAAAACAGACCTGCATCCTCCAGGAACGGGTCGATACTCAAGAAGTTGGGATGATTAAGAACGTTCAGCGCTGTTGCGTGGAACTCAAAGGCCACTTTTTCGCTGAGTTTTATGTTTTTGAAAACTGATACATTGCCGATATTCGAGATGGCGTCCTGCTCGACATTACGGGGCACATTGCCGAAGGGAGTACCGAATACGGCTTCTGACGTGCCGCCATTGACGATGTACCGCACGTCATTCTGCGTGACAGGAACAGCAGCTCCGTTGGCGTTGATCGCGTTCACACTCAATAGAGTATTCGCGAGTGCAGGATTACAGAACGGTTCCGAACCAGTGATGCCAAAGAAAACACAAGCATCGGCGCCAAAAGATCCAACAGCCGTCACAGGTGCATTCTTGTTGCCGAAGAACGGCCTCGCAGTATCTGTGCCGGCAAAATTGGCTACAAAGGCCGAGTCAAAAAAGTCGCCAGCCGAAGTAAACAACGCCGTTCCCAACTGCGAAGGCGTGTAACGTTGCCCTGAGGCCACCAGATAGTTACCAGAGATTGCCCAGCCGCCGAGTAGGTGTCCGATTAGCCCATGTTGCTCTTTGAAGAACGGCAATTGTTCCGTGAAGAGGATTGACCACTGGTGAGGATAATCCAACCCGGAGAATGAGTATTCACCACCTTTGAAATTGACGGGGTTTTGCGAGAATGCCACGCTGTTGCCGCCGCCGAACGTGCTGAATATCTCGCTGACATTGTCCAGCGTCTTGCTGAATGTGTAAGAAGTCCGTACAGTGAGTTGCTTGAAGAGGTTATTAGCGCGGAACTCGGTTTGAAGGGCATTGTAGTGTGAGTAGCCAGTGTTGGTGCGTTGACGGACGACACCTTGTCCGCAGTTCGCTCTTCCAAAATCCGGGCTGGTGTTATCAGGCGGCAGTCCGGGCGCGGGTGATATTTGTGGAGTGGTACAGGGGGTCAATCCGGCCGGAACCAGGTTGGGGAATGACGTAGCCAGATCAGCGATAAATGGATTGCCGTCGATGGTCTGGAAAAGGTTTGCCGCTCGGTTGCCGACATAACGGGCTTCAAACGCCGAATTTTTTGAAAGTTCGCGCTCAATGCCCAGGCTCCAGGTGTGAACCTTGTCCGGCCCAAAATTGGGGCTGACTGTGGTTTCAGCCTGTGTTCGCGGGTCCAGGACTCCGGGAGTAAGAGCCGACGCCAGCTCAGCGCGGACATTAGGACCCGTGGGTATTGCCGGCAGTGGGAACGCTGAGGCTGGTGTTGCTGTAGTTCCAGAAAAAGTTTGCAGGAAGACTTCCGGTGCTGAAGTAGCCATGTTGAGGTAAATGTTGTAGAAGGGCGGATCGTACAGAAGTCTGTACCCGCCGCGGATAACAGTCTTTCCATTGCCGGTCAACAGTCCGCCCGATTGCGGAGACCAGGCAAAGCCAACGCTTGGTCCAAAGCTCTTTTTGGGCGCCGGGATTGTCGGAAAGGTCCGCACGGACAACGGCAGGGCGGGATCCCAGAAAGCTGTTGCAGGATTGCTTTCCCGCGTTGTCGTGATGTCATTGAACAGATTCGCCGGCTGGCCATAATAAGACCAGGTAAGGCCAAGGTTCCAGGTAAGGCTCTGACTCATCTTCCAGTCATCACCCACATAAAGGAATGTATCGTGCTCACGGAAGTCGAGCGAAGACGGTCCATTCGCAATGCGTACGCGGTCAGGGCTGTTGTTGAAAAATGCGTCCCAGTCGTCAAACCGGAACTGACCATTGATGTTCGGAAGGAAGATGTTTGGCGAACGCTGGAAGGTGTAATTTATTCCTGCCTTCAACTGATGCTTACCCAAGACATAATTCCAGTTGTCTTGCCCCTGCCAGGTATTCACAATGCGTTGCTGCGGTAAGTTCGTGGCAGGTCCGAAACCCAGCAAGCCGGGACTCAGGAAAGTAACATTGGTTACCGCCTGGTCCAGATTCTGCGCCGTGGGCTCCGTATTGCCGATCGTATTACCGCCGAATTCAACATTTGTCCGGCCAAAACTCACGCGCGCTTCGTTTACCATTCGCGCACCCAGGTTATGCGTCCAACTCAGCAGCACCGCCTGACTCAACGCCGGTACGCTGACCACGTATCCTGCCGCTCCATTGTCTTCAGTGTTGAATGTGTTGTTACGATTGAACAAGTATCTACCGGTGATCGTGTCACTTCCAAGCTGGAAATCAGTTCGGGCAATCCAATCAAAGATATGATCGGGGGCGCTAAGAGTTCGCGAGACACCCGCGAACTGTGCAGCCGGGCATCCGGCGGAGACGCCTGTGGTCAAAGTACCTGCAGCAGGCACAGGATTTCCGGCCGAGATTCCGTAGGGCCCAAAATTCTGTAATGCCGCGAGGCTTGTACTACCTGGGAAACATCCTTGAAGGGTTGTAAGGCCGGCGGGCGTCGGCGTGAGGTTGTTTGAAGAAAAGATCGTCTTTTGGGAGACAATCTCCTCATCGAAACCGCCAAAGAAGAACAGCTTGTTCTTTACCCAGGGTCCACCGATCGTAAATCCCGCGAATTCATCATTGAGGCGCGGCGGCTCAGTCAAGGGATTGCCATTGATATCCGTGTCAAAGTTCTTCTGGAAATTCGTCATTGAGTTCAGAATCGAATTGTTCTCATTCCCGAAGATGCTGCCATGCCATGTGTTCCCGCCGGATTTAGTGATGATATTTACGACGGAACCGGAATTGCGTCCGTACTCAGGGCCAAACTGGTTGGTAATGAGCACGTACTGATTCACAAACTCAGGATTGGTAACGAAAAGTGCCGGACCGGCAACGCTGTTGTCATTATTATTCTGACCATCAATCTGCTGGTCGTTGTTGCGTCCTCGTAACCCGTTGGATGAAAAGCCTTCGCCGCCGTTAAAGTTGGAAAAGTTATTGTCACGGGAAGACGAGACTCCGGGCACAAACAATGCCAGATTGTCGAGGCCTTCGTTTTCCTGCACGCCGGCAAAACTTGAGAGCTGCGTTCCGGCAAAAGTGTTAGTCACCTGCGACTGCGTGGATTCAATGAGCGGAGCCGCAGCCGTGACCTCAACTGTAGTGCTGGTTTGGCCGACTGCCAACTTTATGCTTCCAAGACCGGTATCACGTCCTGCAGCAACTACAATGTTGTTTTGTACTGAAGTATTGAATCCCTGTGCGGAAACCTGAACTTTATATTCTCCCGCCGGAATCAAGTTGAAGCGAAACAACCCTGAACTGTCGGATTTTGTTGTGAGGGTGGCGCCTGTCGCCAGATTGGTGGCCTTCACTTCCGCACCCGCAAGCACCGCTCCCTGCGGGTCTGTAGCCGTTCCTGAAATCGAACCTTTCAATACCTGGGCAAAAGCCGTTCCAGCCAAAAGCAGCATAGCTACAATAGAGATGAGCGCTGATGTATGGCGCAGTTTACGAAGCATTTTGGTTCTCCGTGTAGATGAAGTAGCAAAGCAGCAGTGCTCGTTCGGCGGGCAGAAAAGACACTGCGTTACGCTCACTTCCAACCATGCACGTAGCGGGCCAGCAGATTCAGAGAGAGCCTTTTCTCTTCAGCTTCCAAAAATTGGCCAGGCAAAGTTGCGCGATTCAATTTTGTATAGTCAGCCCTCAATTCCTTGTTGATCCCGATCTTTTCCACGTCAAAACCGATGTTCATCAACGCGCAACATACGCCATTGAACGCCAGATGTCGCAGGCTGGCGCACAACCACAAATAACATTGCCATCACTCGATGCGGTTGTAGTTGGCCCTGAGTAGAAGAAGCTATTAGATTTTGGAAATACCAATGAAAAATGCTGTCCTGGAGCGGCTGCAGGAACTCGGGGGAGACTACGATTGGTTCTTCGTGCCATCTTGCTTAGAGTACGGGACAATCGGGAATGCTGATTTCGGATTTACGTCAATTGCGTGCAAAATGTTGCGCAAGCGCCCGTTCCGCCCCGAGCTTTCTTGAATAATGAACGAATGAAGCCTGCAGCTCAACATGCTGACACGTTCGCACTGCGGCAGATGGAAGGGGAAGGACTCGCATTGAGTCCTCCCCCTTTTGGCACGCATCGTTTTGTTTGCTAACGAGTCACGTTAATGCTTGCGGTCGCCCGGTTTCCTATGCCTCCATTAATCGCAACCACAGGCGTGGTCACGTTCACCTTGGACCCTGTTGAGCGGGCCACAACATTCACGCTGAACGTACATGAGGCGCTTGGAGCAATCGTGCCATTGAGCAAGGTAATGGTCGATGAGCTTGCGTAAGCAGTAATTTTCCCGCCGCCACAAGATCCGGTCAGCCCATTGGGATTAGCAACTTTCAACCCCGAAGGCAGAGAGTCGCCGAACGCCACGCCTTTCAGCGCCGCAGTGGTATTCGGGTTGGTAACGGTAAAGCTGAGAGTTGTGGTTTGGTTCAGGTTGATGCTGGCCGCGCCAAATGCCTTGGCAATTTGTGGCGGTCCCAGCACCGTAACCGTTGCCGTGTTGCTGGTTCCTCCCGGTCCGCTCTGAGTAGAACTGATGGGCCCTGTGGTGTTGTTCTGAACTCCCACAGCGACGGCTCTCACCACAAGGCTGATGGTGCAAGTAGCGTTTGCCGCCAGCGCCCCGCCTGAAAGCGTGATAGTTGAAGAACCCGGGGCCGCAGTCACCGTCCCACCGCAAGTGTTCTTCAGTAATGGCAGTGGCGCCACCCTCAGGCCGGAAGGCAGTGGATCAGTGAATGCGATTCCTGTGATTGCTGAAGTGGCGGGATTGTGAATCGTGAACTTCAGAGGAGTAAAGCCATGGAGCGGGATGGTGGCAAATCCAAAGGCTTTGGTGATGGTCGGCGCTGCCACCCCTACCACGAGATTTGCTGAGGCAGTGTTCCCTGTTCCTCCGTTCGTGGAAGTTACGTTTCCGGTGGTATTTGTGTACTGGCCGGAAGCCAATCCGGTCACAGTTACGCTGAACTGGCATTGGCTGTTCGCCGCGATAGTCGCACCGTTGAGCGCAATCCCGGTGGGTGCTGTGGTAGTGAGAGTTCCGCCGCAAACGGTTGCAGAGGCGCTTGCCACCGCCAGTCCCGCAGGCAGATTGTCAGTAAAGCCCACTCCTGTGAGCGCCACCGCATTTGCCGCAGGATTGGTGATTGTGAACGTCAATGAAGTGGTGGAATTCAGCGTGATCGACGCTGGATTGAAGGCTTTGGCAATCGCCGGAGGCGCCACCACGTTGATGCTGGCAGAAGCCGTTCCGCCGGTTCCACCTTCGTTGGAAGTTACAGCGCCCGTAACGTTGTTCTTTAGTCCGGCCGACGTCCCCGTCACGTTCACAGAGAATGTGCACGAACTGTTGGCTGCCAGCGTGGCGCCAGACAAACTAATCAGATTGCTGCCTGCGGTTGCTGTGATGGTTCCTCCACCGCAGCTTCCAGTGAGCCCATTTGGAGTGGATACCACCAGTCCCGCCGGCAGCGTGTCAGTGAAACCAACGCCGGTAAAGGATGTGGTGGTGTTCGGGTTCTGAATGGTAAAGCTCAAGGAAGTGGAGCCATTCAGCGGAATGCTGGCCGCACCAAAAGCCTTGCTGATCACCGGCGCTGCCGCCACATTGATGCTGGCTGTGGCTGTATTGCTGGTTCCGGCATTGCTGGTGGCCGTCACGCTGTTATTCTTTGTTCCGGTGGTTGTTCCCTGGATATTGAGCGAGACTGTGCACGATCCGCCGGCAGGAATGCTGCCGTTCGTGAGACTTGCAGAAGATGCTCCGGCGGTTGCTGTGGCTGTTCCTCCGCAGGTGTTGTTGAGGTTGGGCGTGGGCGCCACAACAAGGCCAGCCGGGAAGTTATCAGTAAACGCCAGTCCCGTGGCTGCCGCGCCTGTATTCGGATTCTGAATGGTGAAGGTCAGGGAGGTAACTCCGTTCAGCGGAATCTGCGCCGCGCCGAATGCCTTGCTAATGGTTACCGGCGAAGCCACGCTCAGATTAGCTGAGGCCGTGTTTCCCGTTCCACCGTTGGTTGAAGTCACATTCCCGGTTGTATTTGTGTATTGACCGGAAGCTGCGCCGGTCACGGTCACACTTAATTGGCACTGGCTATTTACGGCAATGGTCGCACCGGATAGGGCGATGCCGGTGGGCGCAGTTGTCGTGAGAGTGCCGCCGCAAACCGTCGCTGTGGCACTCGCAACCGTGAGCCCAGTGGGCAGAGTGTCAGTGAATGCCACTCCGGTCAGCGGATCAACATTCGCCGCCGGGTTGGTGAGGGTAAACGTCAGCGAGGTAGTTCCATTGACGTTGATTGACGACGGGTTGAAAACTTTGGCAATCGATGGAGGAGCTTCCACTTTGATACTGGCAGAGGCTGTTCCGCCGGTTCCGCCTTCATTCGAAGTTACGTTGCCCGTGGTGTTGTTCTGCAGGCCCGCAGCCGTCCCGGTCACGTTCACTGAGAATGTGCATGAGCTGGCGGCAGCCAAAGTTCCGCCTGTCAGGCTGATCACATTTGTTCCTGCGGTTGCAGTGATGGTTCCGCTGCCGCAGCTTCCGGTAAGACCGTTGGGTGTTGATACCACAAGCCCTGCTGGCAGCGTGTCACTGAATGCAACACCAGTCAGGGCCGTCGCGTTGCCATTCTGAATGGTAAAGCTCAATGAGGTCGACCCGTTCAGCGGAATGCTGGCTGCACCAAAAGCCTTGGTGATGGTAGGCGGTCCCACTACGCTGATGCTGGCATTTGAAGTATTGCCCGTGCCACCGTTGGTGGAACTCACAGTCACGCTGTTGTTCTTCACACCACCGGTGGTACCTTGCACGTTCACAGAAACGGTGCAGGTTGCTCCCGGCGCCAAAGTCGCGCCGGAAAGGCTCACCGCAGACGAGCCGGCAGCGGCCGTCGCCGTTCCGCCGCACGTGTTGTTCAGGTTTGGCGACGTAGCTACCACTAAACCAACCGGCAGGTTGTCAGTGAATGCAACACCATTCAGCGTCAAATGTTGATTGCTGCTGTTGATTGTGAACGTCAGGCTGGTGGTGCCGTTCAGCGGAATTGAAGCCGCGCCAAAAGCCTTGGTGATAGCTGGTGGATTGATCACGGTAAGGGTGGCTGAGGACGTGCTTTGCGCTCCGGTTCCGGCAGCGGTCGAATTGATGGTAACGCTGTTGTTTAGCATGCCGTCAGTAGTCCCAGTCACATTGACCCTGATCGTGCATGAGCCAGCAGCCAGCGCGCTATTGGAAAAGCTCACGCTGCCTGAGCCCGCGGCGGCTGTCACCGTTCCTCCGCAGCTATTGGTTACGCCGGGCGTGGATGCCACCTGCAGCCCTGCGGGCAACGTGTCTGTAAAGCTTCCGTCTACCGCCACTACATTCGGATTAGTGATGGCGAAGCTCAGCGTCGTTGTGCCGTTCACGGGGATGGTAGCCGCGCCAAAACTCTTGGTGATGTGCAGCGGCTCAAGAATGGTGATGTCCGCCGTGACCGTGGCCTGGTCTACCGTGGCGTCCGCGTGCCCCAGCCCCCCGGTACTGCCGGCATTGAACGTGGCAGTGGCCTGCGCATTTGCACCCAGTGTTTCCGGCTGTGCCTGCGGGATGGTTCCCAGAACAGGATTATTGAAAGTGATAGGCAAGCCGATCACTTCAGTAAGATTCGCAGCGGCAATGGCCGTTCCGTGGTTGTCCTGGGCGAGGCTTCCGGTCAGCGTGGTGCTCTGATTGATTTTAATGGTGGAAGGGCTCGCTGTATGGGTCAACTCGATGAATGGATCAAAGGTCGTAACTCCTGTCCCGACCGTTGAAATGGTAGACCCGGGAGTATTCGTTCCCCACCAATTGTCTGTCACAGATATCGTCGCGCTGTTGTTGCTGAGATTATTTCCTACTGGCGCGGTGTTTCCTGCCATGCGGCTGAAGGTCATGGTCACATTCCCCGCCCCGGTGGCGCTGCCAATGGCGATTCCTCCGCCGTTGCCGGTCGTCGTGTTCCCGGTGACCGTGACCTTGTTCAGCGTTGTAACGTCAGAGCAGGCCGCCGGGCAGCCATTCGTCCCGGTGTTGGTCCAGAGTCCGCCTCCATCCTTTGCATTGGGCAGGTTCGCAGCGCCGGCGCTGTTATTGCTGATAATGGAACTCTGGTCGATCAACAAATTCGATTCGTTGTGGATTCCTCCGCCGTTTCCAC
>DATFDA010000204.1:0-5309 GCA_035252525.1 Candidatus Angelobacter sp.
GGCTCTACCGCCAGGAATTTCCCAGGACTTACCAGAAGCGCCTCCGGCTTCACGCGCCCGCGCTGATCCGTCTTAACCTCGAAAACGCTTATCCCCGCGCTTACGTTACCAACAAACTCGGCCGGCTCTCTGCCCGCTCAATTTATTACGGCCCGTTCCGCTCCCGCACCGTGGCGGAAAAGTTCATGAATGACTCGCTTGACCTGTTCAAGATCCGTCGCTGCACTTTTGAACTGCATCCTGACCCGGCATATCCCGGCTGCGTCTACTCGGAAATGAAGATGTGCCTGGCCCCCTGCTTCAAAGGCTGCACCGATGAGGCTTATGCGGCAGAGGTGGCTCGCGTTCAGGCCTATTTCGATTCAAAAGGTGGCTCTCTGCTCAATGAACTGGAAGCCGAGCGCGACCGTCTGTCAGCAGACATGGAATTTGAAAGCGCTTCTCAGGTGCATGCAAAAGTGGCAAAAATCAAAGGTATTCTCGCCGCCTGTGATGAGATCTGCGGACGCCTGGAACAGCTCGATGCTGTGATTGTGCAGCCATCAGCAGATCCCGGCGCGGTTGTGCTTGTGCGCTTTCGCCACGGTACATTCATCCAACTTGCGCCGTTCGCTGTGGAGTCGGAAAACGAATCACTGGATGCACGTCTGCGCACCGCCTTGCAGGATATGCCGGAATCACACGCCCGCTCCGCCACTCAATTCAGTGAAGAATTGGCTATGCTCAAGCGCTGGTTTTATCGCACACACAAAACGGGAGAGATTGTTGTTGCCGGCGGGGACGGCGAGCTATCAGTCAGAAAGCTCGCTAATGCCGTGATGCGGGTCTTTCGCGGAGAAAAGCCGCCTGCCACAGCCGCTCAAGTCGAACCCGATTCTGCCTCAACGGCGCAGAGCGGGCCCTTTGAAGATAAGCCGCCGCTCTAATCGATGGAATTGCCCGGCTGCCAGCGCCAGTGCTTCTTCTTTGCGTCGTAGTAAACCGCTGATTCAGAAAGCTGCGTCTCAATCGCTTTGATAACGAAGATGGGAGGCTTCTTCCGTTTCACCAGCATGCGCCCGAGCTGCACGCTGTCAAAAGGAACATTGATAAGAACAAATTTCGCCTTTGGCGTCGACGCGTGCCAGGCTTGTGCCCCTGCTCCGAAAATCACCAGAAGATCGTGGCTTTGCCGCGGATCCAGGCGGCCCATTCCGGCGGTCTCCCGCGGATCACCAAAGCCGAAAAAGGAATTGTAGGGGTCTTCCACCTGGTACTTATATTGATAGGAGTCGGGCAGCGGATCTTTGCTGTCCGCCACCATCACCACGTCTTCCACTCCGTCGCCGTCAAAGTCCCCCGTGATCACCGGGGTAGCCGTCTTCTCTGCAATGTTGAATGTAGCTCCGAACTGCTGCTGCGCCAGCGCGTTGAACGGCTGCAGCTTGTCCGCAGACGATGCCGGAGAAGTTTGCGCCGCAGCCAGGGCTGCGCCCAGCAAAAACACTCTGCCCAGATACTTCATAGGACAGAGTTTATCCTCTTTTAATTGATTTTCTCGAGTAATTCGGGCTTTGTATCCGGCTCGATAACTACCTGAATGCGATGGACATGCCGGATATTGCGCCGCGCTCGAGTGAACCAGGCGGCTGCCAGACCGCCGGCGCACAGTGCCCCGCCCACAACCAGCAACATGGAAATTGGAAACAGCCGAACGAATATCCCCAGGGTAAAGAGCACTTGCCAATGAGCCGTGCCTGCACAAATTTCCTCGTTCCAGAGTCGGACAGAGAAGCAGACTCTAGTAGGATGGCTGCTCTGAAATCCGGGTTTGCCGTCCGGTCAACATTGCTCCCAGCGCCCGCATCCGACCCTCAAGAGGGAAAGAACAATGCATCGTGAAGGTCATCTGGATGATGTGTACTGGGCCTTACGCATAGGGTTAGGGTCCACGGCGTTCCTGGCCGGGCTGGATAAATTCACCAACCTGCTGACCAATTGGGAGAAGTACATTGCACCTCAGGTGCGTCAACGCCTTCCGGTCAGCGGTCGAAAGATGATGTATGGCGTTGGCGTGATTGAGATGTTGGTCGGCCTCGGCATCCTTACGCGGAAACCTCGACTGGCCGGCTATACCGCTTCGGCCTGGTTGCTGAGCATTGCTGCTGATCTGATTCTCAACGGCGACTACGATATCGCCGTGCGTGACATCAACATGGCCCTGGCTGCTTACGCCATGGCGCGATCTGAAGGCAGTCGCCAGCAGCGCCGCGAGATGGCGGAAGTTGGTGAAGACGCTCAGCTTGAGCCGGCTGCCTGAGGCGCTCACATCCCGCGATAATGGCCTGATAAATCGGTGCTTAACCTTCGAGTATAGCGCTTGAGGGCTGCTCAATTTCTATGTCCGGCATCTAACCAAGGCAATTCAACGGTTGCTTATTTGATTGGGAGACTCCGGGCATGAGAGAGGGTTTGCGTCTCTGGGTGTGGACCGTAGGGCTTCTCTTGCTCGCAGGTTGCGGTGGCGGATCTCTGAGCAATTCCGGGAGCGGGGGTGGCGGAGGACCAACCACTCCCACGGCAGACCACGTGTTTCTAGTCGTGCTGGAGAACCACAGCTTCTCTCAAGTTATTGGCAATCCGGCAATGCCGTACCTCAATTCACTGGCTACGCAGAATTCCCTGGCTGCAAATTACTTCGCCAATCTCCATCCTTCCATCGGCAATTACTTTATGCTCACCACCGGGCAGATCGTCAGCGCGGATGACGGGTTTACCGGTCTGGTTTCCACTGACAATCTGGTTCGCGCACTTGCTGGAACAGGCAAAACATGGAAAGCGTACATGGAAAGCATTCCCTCAACCGGTTATCTCGGAGGCGATGTCCTTCCCTATATGAAGCGCCATGATCCCTTTGCTTACTTCACTGATGTAGCCGGTCCTGATGGCCAGCATCCAACCGCGCAAGCCGCTAACATTGTGCCCTTTACTCAACTATCCGCCGATATGGCAGCCAACTCCTTGCCCAGCTTTGGATTCATCGCGCCCAACACTGTCCACGATGCCCATGACTGTCCCCGCGGGATTGTGTGTCCTGACTCTGAGCTGCTGGCCGCAGCCGACGCGTGGCTCAAGACCAATATCGATCCCCTGATTCACAGCCCTGCATTCGCGAATAGCCTGCTCATCATCACTTTTGATGAGGGCCGAAAATCCGACCTGGCCAACGGCGGGGGACAGATCGCCACCGTTCTGGTTGGTTCACATGTGAAGACCGGGTTCCGCTCCATGACATTCTTTCAGCACCAGAGTACGTTGCGCGTCATCCTTGACCTGCTCCAGGTTGGGGATCACCCCGGCCTATCCGCTACCGCCGCCAGCATGAACGAGTTCTTTCAATAATCTGGAACTCGTGCGGAACATACCTAAGCAGATAAGAACTCTGCTGGCATGCATGGCTGTTTCACATCTACCTTAGCTTAGAGTTTTTTCAGATGTACTTGGGCCAGCACAGTTCTGTATTGCTGCATCCATTGTCTCAAGTAGCAAGGGGCCCTGTTCCATGCGCGCCACAATTTCAGGCATGTGTTCCTTGGCGGCTGTTCTCTTCTTCAGCGCGATCTGCTCTGCACAGGGCGACTTCACCATCATTGCTTTGCCGGACACGCAAAATGAAGCGCAGTTCTTTCCTGATGTCTTAAGCACGCAAACCAAGTGGATTGCAGCCAATCAGGATCGCTTGAACGTTCGCATGGTCCTCGGCGAAGGCGACATTGTGAACAATTTCAGCGACCCTGAGCAGCAACAGAGTTCCGATGCTGCCTTTCGCGTTCTGGATAATGCCGGGATTCCCTATCTGCTCGCCATCGGCAATCACGATTACGACGGCGCAAATCCAAAGCACGGCCGCCCAGTCACTGGCTTCAACCGCTTCTTTGGCCCTTCGCGTTATGCGGGAAAGGCTTACTATCGCGGCAATTTTCCCACCGGCAGCAATGAGAATTTTTTTGGCGAGCTCGACATCGGCGGCAAGGATTTTCTCTTCCTCATCCTTGAATTCATGCCGCGTCCGGAATCCGTGAATTGGGCGGAATCAATCCTCCAGGCAAATCCTGACAAAGAAGTGATCGTGGTAACCCACTCTTTCACCTTCGTGGATAACACGCGGGTTGATTTTTGTGACACGGATGACATGCCGGCCGGCAACAGCACCGGCGATGATCTATGGCAAACGTTGAGAAAGTTCCCCAATGTAATTATGGTTTTGAGCGGCCATCTCACCAATGGTCAGGCGGCGCATCGCAGTGATATCGCCGACGGCGGCAATCTGGTAAACCAGATCTTCGCCAACTATCAGACTTTTCCCCATGGCGGAGATGGATGGCTGCGCATCCTCACTTTCCACCCGGCCGCGAATACCATATCGGTGCAAACTTATTCGCCGTCGCTCAATAAATTCAAGACGGATGAAAGAAACCAGTTCACCGTGCCATATCACAACCCGCACCTCCAGACAGGGGCAGGAACGCTCAGCGGCCTGGTTCGGAGCGCTTCTGACTGCACTCCTGTGGCAGGAGTAACCGTCTCCACCGCCGGTAAATCCGTTACTACTGATTCCAGCGGCCATTACTCATTGCAGCTTGCTCCTGGCTCTTACCAGGTTTCTGTCTCCGCGTCAGGAGCAGCTACTGATATGAAAAGTGAGGCGGTTGCAGATGGTTTTGACACTGACCTGAATTTCTTTTTGAACCAGGCGCCGTCAACTCCCTGCCCGGCGAATCCGGCGTCTCCGTCCATAACCATCTGCTCACCTTCAGAGGACGCGCAGGTAAGTTCACCTTTGACCGTTGTGGCAGAAACCACTGACAAGAATCCGGTCCGAACCATGCAGGCGTTCGTCGACGGGAAATCAGTCTCTACTGCCTCCGGAGGCACACTGAATGCGCAGATCAACGCCGAAAGCGGCAGGCACACACTCACAATAAAAGCCAAAGACACTGCGGCTGCGGTGTTCGAGAGCTCTCTTGATTTCACCGTTGTTGGGCCACCCGCAACTCCAAATCCCAACAAGCTGAGTGTGAACGTGTCTCCAGCCCAGGCCACCATCAGTCTAGGCCGCTCCGCCGCATTCACGCTGGCGGTGGGTTCTGACGGCTCCCTTACTCAACCGGTGGCATTCGCGTGCTCTGGATTGCCGGCGGGAGTCCACTGCGCTTTTGATCCAGTAAAGATCAAGGCGGCAAAGCTGCCCGCCAGCATCAGGCTGACCATCTCTACAGTTCCGGTGAGTTCAGCCTGGAAACTGGGCAAGAAATTGATCTGGGCCGCCA
>DATFDA010000205.1:0-6360 GCA_035252525.1 Candidatus Angelobacter sp.
CAACCAGTAAAATCCCTGCCTGGCGGCAACCCACCGAAAAAGCGGAACGCATTATGAACCAGGCAAAAAAACTCACTCGCGAGCTGCATGAGCTGCAAGCCGAACTTTATGGCGAACTGGCGGAAGAAGATGGGAGCCGGCGCAGGCAATCCGCGCTTGGCGCAGTTCCAGCCTGCGATGATTTGATCGACTTGAAAACCGCAGCAGATCAGCTACGCCGTGTGCTCTGGTTTTATGTGCAGGATCCATCCGGCGGCGACTCCTCGCAACCGAACGCCGGACCAGAGATCAAGGAAAGTCTTGTGCTCCAGGAGCCCTTCACGCAAGCAGGTGTTTCAAGCCCTGAAACCGCCGCATCAAGTTCCTTTTTTGAGCGGCTGAATCTTGTGATAGACGGCTACATGCAAAACCGTGGAATTTCGGCCAGGAGCAAAGCTCCAAAGTCTTAGTTCCGCGCCAAACGGTGGTCCAGATTGGCGATGCGCCAGCCGGTTTCAAACACCAGCCGGGTAACTTCGGTCATTTTGGTGAAATCTATTTTATCGATTGTGTCCGTTGGCTGGTGATAGTCAACATGCGTGCCGCTGAAGTAAAAAATGATCGGAATGCCGTGCTTGGCGTAATTCCAGTGGTCGGAGCGATAGTAGATTCGCTCCGGGTTGGACGGATCATTGTAGTAATAATCCAGCCGTAATTTCTGGAATTGCTGGTTGGTTTCATTGCTGATCTGGTCCAATTCTTTGCTAATCCGGTTGGAGCCGACCAGATAAACGGAATTGGCGTCCGTGAGGTGTTCGTCAGCAGGGTTCTTATCGCCCGCTGGCTTGGAACGGCCAATCATATCGATGTTGAGATCCACCACCATTTTGTCGAGCGGCACCACGGGCGCGTAATCTGCGTTGTATTCCGAGCCCAGCAGCCCCAGTTCCTCGCCCGCATGAAAAATGATCAGCACAGAGCGTTTGGGCCGGTTCATGGACATTGCCTTCGCAATCGCCAGCACGGCGGATGTTCCTGACCCATCATCATCAGCGCCGTGATAGATCTCGCCGTTGGGGCCCGTCTTGAGATGGTCATAATGGGCGCTGAAGGTGACGTATTCATTCTTGAGCTGCGGGTCGGTGCCTTCAAGGATTCCAGCCACATTCTGGGTGACTTTCTGATTCTGCTGTACGGCAGCAGTGAACTTGGCTGAGCAGTTATGGCATGTTTTTGCCTCAGCGCCACCTGCTTCGTAAGCCTGCTTGAGGGTTAAACCGAAGCCGGCAAGTACCTTTTCCGCCAACACCGGGCCAAGCGTCACCCCAGGCAAGCTGCTTTGATGACCTTCAGCCAGACTCACGCTCTCACGCCCCGCAAACCTTTGCATCAGATTACGGTCTTTCATGAAGTTTAGGAAACGTTGCGAAGGAATCACGAGGATTCCGGCAGCACCATGGGCTTGCGCAGCGCCCGGCCCATGCTCATTGTCTTTGAGGCTTGACGTGTCCACTCCGCTCGTCGCACCCGAAACCAGAATTACGATCTTGCCTTTGACATCCTTGCCTGCGTAGTCATCGCGCTTCAGCTCTGGAGCTGATATGCCGCCGCCAGCGTAAACGATCTCTCCCTGCGCCACTCCGCTGCCGGCGCCCACCGCAGTAAAAAAGTCTTGACCAAAAACAGCGCTCTGCCGGGTTCCCTCAATGTTCAGTTCCAAAGACATCCGGGCCGGATCGGGCTTTGAAGTCACCACTTCAAACTTCTGCAGAAAACTGCCATTGGCTGCAGCTCCGTGGAAACCATAGCCCTCAAGCTCAGACGCAAGATATCGCGCAGCGATGGCGAAATTTGGAGACAGCGTGTAGCGTCCACCTAATTCCGTCGACGATAAAAACTCAAGATGCGCGCGCAGCTCAGTGGCCGTGATTGAGTCTACCGTAGTTGGAACTGCAGGCAGGCTGGTCGCGGGGTCCGGTCCGGAACCAAAGCACGGCAGACCCAAGGCAAGCACAAGCGAAAGTAAACTCTTGAAGAAGAAAGTTCTGGGTGAGATCACCTGATCATGGTAGCAGCGCACAGGAAGGTAGACAAATCTGAATTGCTCCAAATTGCAGGACGGTGAAGGTGAAGCAGGTACCCACCTTGAGAGCTGCTCTCCCGCAAATTCAACGGAAATTCATCTCACCCTGCGCGTGCTTTACGTCTCATTTATCAGAAGCACTTGGCGGGATGCACCGCCCAGGGAGAGCGTTATGCAATTGCGTGTGGAAGTAAAACGGCAACAAGGGATGTACATCTTTTCTTGTCGCGGAAGTCTGTTGCAGGGCGAAGCTTCAGACTATTTGTTCCATCTCCTGACCCGATCCAATCATCAAGACGTAATTCTGGATTTGTCGGCCCTCACCAGCTTTGACCAGACCGGACTGCACGCAGTGGTGCTTGGCAACACTTTCCTCGCAGCGTTCCATCGCCGCTTGTTCTTGCGTGATGCTCCTTCAAGCCTCCTTAAGCAAATGTATTGCTTGCATCATCCGCCTCTCGCACAACTCTATTCACTCCAGGAAGCCGGCCTTGCCGATGCCGCCAACGGCTGACTTGCCGCCGTTTCGAAAGTAATGTTGCAAACAGCGTAGCGCAATTGGGATAATATTTTCATCAGGTGATGGAGTTCGCCTTTAACCGCCCAACGGCTAATGACTCCTACGAATGAAACCTTTTGGAGTCATCAGATGCGAATTCTGATTGAGTGGCGGTCATATGCCTGGATCTCGCTTGGGGCCATTGCCGGCGCCAACCTGCGTTACCTCCTCAGTAAATTCATCACCCGCTTCAGTGACGCCGCTTTTCCCTACAGCACTCTCACGATCAACATCACCGGGAGTTTCATACTTGGATTTTTCATGATCTGGACCACAGAACGGGTATTTGCAAACCCGCTATGGCGTTGGTTGATCGCGGTGGGATTCTGTGGTTCGTATACCACGTTTTCGAGCTATGCGTTCGAAACCATGGCTTATTTCGAGCAGGGCAACTGGGGATTGTTTGCAGCCAACGTTCTCTTTAATAATCTGCTCTGTCTGGCCGCGGTGCTGGGGGGAATGGTTTTGGCGCGAGGCATTTGATGCCGCCCACTATGAGTGTAAAATCGCGGTGAGCGAAAGGAATTGCTTCATCCATGGCTGATCCGGCGAGCGCCGTGCAGGTGACAATTTACCTCAATGAAGCCGACCAGTGGCAGCACCGGCCGCTGCACCTTGAGATGCTCAAATACCTCCGCGAATCAGAAATCGCCGGTGCAACCGTACTTCACGCAGTGGCTGGATTCACCGGTCACAGCCGGGTGAAAACGTCCACCCTGGTTGATGCCGGAGGCAAACTTCCATTGGTCCTCACGTTCATCGACAAGGAAGAGCATGTCGAACGCGTGTTGCCACAGATCAAACAAATGGCAGGACACAGATTGATTGTGCGCGAGAAGGTAGTCATTGAAGGAGAAGCCGATTGAGCACGCCCAGCCTTGATGTGCTGGCAGTTGCCGCGCATCGAGATGATGTGGAGCAGACCTGCGGCGGCACCCTTCTCAAAATGGCCCAGCGGGGCTATCGCACCGGTATTCTGGACCTTACTCAGGGAGAAATGGGCACGCGCGGCACGGCAGAGGACCGGGCACGTGAAGCCCAGGCAGCAGCCCGTCTGTTAAACGTCAGCATCCGTCATGCTCTCGATATCCCAGATGGCCGGGTGGAAAACACGTGGGAGAATCGGATTAAAATCGCGCGAGTCATTCGAGAGCAGCGCCCTCATGTGTTGATCCTTCCCTACTGGAAAGGACGGCATCCTGACCATTACACGGCGTCGGTGCTTGGCTACGAAGCTGCTTTTTTAGCCGGACTGAAGAAGCTGGGTAGTACAACGGCTTCAGGTGAAGCTGGACGGGAAGCAATTTCCCAACTCCCTCCGCATCGGCCTTTCAAAATCATCTATGCAAGTTTGTATTATGATGTGCGGCCTTCTTTTGTCGTGGATATCACCAACCAGTTTGAAACCCGCTTCCAAGCTCTGCTGGCATATAAATCGCAATATACAGATCAGAGTGCGGGCAGCGGGCTCTTCCCTGCTGAACAAGAAATTCGCAGCCGTATGGAATCAATGGCCAGTTTCTACGGGCTGTTGGCGGGTGTGAAATACGCCGAGCCATTTGTGCAAAAGGAAGTTGGTCTGGTGGAAGATTTGGCGGCGATACCTGTGCAGTCGATTTAAGTCCGACGTACATACTGAAGATAAAACAATCACCAAAACCGAAAATCACACGTGTTAACACTCAAGAAGCCGCCGTTCAGCCTTTGATTTCGAAAATGAATCGTGCAGAACCGAAGGAATTATAAATTCTTAAGCTCACCCAAACATTAGCCATCGGCGGAAGTTGGCGAACCAAAACTGCAAAAACTTTGAAACGATTTCGCGTTTTGTCGCACTAGACAACAACGGAGAACCATGCGGAAGTATGCAGAAGCCCACCTGGCTCCTTCCGCTTCTGCAGAACTTCTGTTTTCTTACCTTGGTGGATGTCTTCGCGGCAGAGAGCTTTTGCCGCGAAGACTTTTTTAATTTAACGCCCCATTTCAAATGGGGCTGTCAGTGCTCCAAGTATGGGCGAAAGGTTCAGGCCCGGGGGGAGGGTCCCAAAATTTTGCCCGTGATTTCCATTCAACCGCGAAATGATGAATGCTTCAGCGAAGCCGGAGGGACTATGACGCACCACGAGAGAAGCCTGAAGCGCCAGTGCCAGCCGTTCCGCCAATCGCCGCGCCTGGGCCTCGGCGACGCCTCCACCATTCTTCAAGCCTTGCTTTAAACATGACGTGAGCTCTGCCTGTGTCTGGTCCAGAAACGAGTCCAGACCGGAGTTGCTGCCTCGGGCTGATTGCAGTTCCTGCACCACTGCATCTACAGTTCCCGGATCCTTGGTGAGAGCACGCAAGATGTCCAGGCATATGACATTACCCGAGCCCTCCCAAATGCCGTAAAGAGGAGCTTCACGATAAAGCCTTGGCATACCGGAATCTTCAACGTATCCATTTCCGCCCAGACATTCCAGCGCTTCACCCACGTGCGCCGGACTGCGCTTGCAAAGCCAGTATTTGGAGAATGCTGTAGCAATGCGGCCGAAGGCACGCTCATGTTCGTCTGATTCGCGGGCGTCAAACGAAGCGGCCAGCCTCATGACCAGCAGGGTTGCGGCTTCCGATTCGAGGGCCAGATCGGCCAGAACATTGCGCATCAGTGGCTGCTCGATGAGTAATTTGCCAAATGCTTTGCGGTGGCAGCAATGGTGCAATGCCTGTACCAAAGCCTGGCGCATGAGCCCGGCGGAAGCAATGGCACAGTCCAACCGCGTGTGGTTCACCATCTCAATAATCGTGCTCACACCGCGCCCTTCTTCACCCACCATATGCGCCCAGGCAGATTCAAACTCCACCTCGCTGGAAGCGTTGGACCGGTTGCCCATCTTATCTTTCAAGCGCTGGATGAAGAATTTGTTCTTCTCTCCGCTTGGGGTCCAGCGAGGAAGAAAAAAGCAGGAAAGACCCTTCTGCGTTTGGGCCAGAATAAGAAAGGCATCGCACATGGGCGCGGAACAGAACCACTTGTGCCCCGTGATCAGGTATTCTCGCGAACTTCCAATTGGTACAGCGCGAGTCGTGTTGGCTCGAACGTCTGAACCGCCTTGCTTCTCCGTCATCCCCATTCCCAGCAGCACGCCTCGTTTTCCCGCTGCAGGTATGAAACCAGGATCGTAGGCGGAGGAGAAAATGCGCGGCTCCCATTCTCTTGCCAGCGCGGGCTCGGCTCGAAGCGATGCCAGACCGGAAAAAGTCATTGAGACTGGACATGTATGGCCAGCTTCGTTCTGCACCGTGATCATCATCAGCACTGCGCGAGCGATGTGGGCTCCCTTCTTGCGCTCGAGCCAGGGCAGGCTATGCAGCCGATGGCCAATAGAGATCTTCATTAGCCGGTGCCATGAAGGATGAAAAATCACCTCATCGCGGCGATTGCCGTTGCGATCGTGCGTGTGCAAAACGGGCGGATTCTCGTTGGCTTCCGCACCCCAGTTCTGCGCCTCGGCTGCTCCAAGGATTTCGCCCAGTTCGCTGATTTGCTCCACAGCCCAGGCGGCGCTCTCGCGCTTAACGGCCTCCACCAGAGTCCGATCGGTGAGAAACAGGTTATAGCCGGTGAGCGCGGGAACCTGATTGGAGCTTTCCTTTGCAGGCCGAGCGATTTGAGGGGAGGATGTCATAGTTTGATTATCTGCCTGTGAAGATAGCCAAACAACAGCAACAGCTATGAGGCCGCCAAACGCGTCCATGGGAC
>DATFDA010000206.1:0-13404 GCA_035252525.1 Candidatus Angelobacter sp.
CGGAAGCGCAACGCGCCTGCCTGGAACTGAAAGCCGCAGCCGGAAACCTCAACCGGCTGATTCGGGAATATATGGACAAATCTCTGGCTAACAAGGCAAGTTGAATACGGCATTTTCGCCGGGCATAAACCTCCCATCCACCACCCGCACAAAAGGACTGAGGCGGCGCGCAAGTCGGCGCCGCCTCAGCGCCCTTTGCCTGCCAACAGGAAGATAGAGTAAGCGCCAATCGAATAACATTGGTGTGTTACACTATTCTTTTCAACCAGATACCTCAAAAAGCATGCTCTTTTCTAAGGAATACGTCGGGTACCTGGCCCGGCAAGTGACCCAAAAATTGATTGCGGGCGAGTTTATTCAAGGGGACAACGTGCCGGCCGTGACCGAAGCGCTGAATACTGCCATGTTGGAAGAACTCCAACTGGAAGACCGAATCAATGACGAGGTACGCCTGATTCTGGAGCAATACGACGACGAAATGCGCCGTGCCGGAGCCAGCTACCAGGAGATGTTTAAGAAAGTTAAAAACGAACTGGTACGCAAGTACAAGGCGGTGCTGTGAGGCTCTCTCGCGATAAGGTCAACAAGCTGGCCCACACGGTGGCTGACGCACTGGCGTCGCTGGAGCAGGTGGATTTTATTGAGGACCGCAACACCATCCGCGTGGAAGTGAGGCGCATCCTGGAAGAGCTGCTGAAAGAAGAGGAAAAGCTGGACCAGGCAGCACGGCAGAAAATTGAAACTCAGAAGCGCACCATTACTGAAGGCACGCAGGAGTGGGACATTCTGTATCGCAAGTATTACAACGAGGAAGTCAAAAAGCTGGGAATCTGATCCCTGCTTAGTATCCGGCCAGCCGCCGTTCCTGCTCTGACATCTGCCCCCAAAGCAGGTCCATATTTCTCTGGATCCACTGATTGGCCGGCTCCAGTTCATGGGCGGAGTTAAACCAACGATAGGCCATTACCCGGTCCTGGTGGACGCATCGTCCGCTGGCGTACAAGGCGCCCATCTGAACAGCAGCAGCGGGCTCATTCTTTTGCGCCGCCGCTCGCAGATACAGCAGCCCCTGTTCGCAATTCTGCTCAACACCCTGGCCGTGAAGAAACTGCTGCGCACGAATCAACAATGGGCTGGGCTTCTGCTCTGCCGGTACAGGAGCATCAAAGGCTTTGGTGGCGGCAGTCTCTTGCTTATTGTCCGACAAAGGAGGATCGGGCGTTCTTTCCGCCACGTTCACTGGATTCATGTGACGGTCCAGCGCTTCCGATTTGTCTGGTGAAGCCTGCGATGCCGGTGCCGAATCCTGCGGTGCTCCGCCGGAAGCCGGATCAGTAGCGGCGGGAGCGGCATTTTGCCCGCCCGGCTGCGACTGATTGGCTGGTTGTGCCTGCGATTGGTCAGGTACCGCCGGTGGAGCGGTGGACGGCTGGTTTTGTCCTTGCGGAGCAACGGACGGCGAAGGCTGCGGGGGTGGAGCAGCCTTCGGGTTCGCATGCAGGCTCGATCTATACTGCACAAAAATCAAACCTACAATGGCAGCAAGAATGACCAGCAACACAAGTTTTCGCAAACCGCTGCCGGACGACTGCTCATCTTCCATCAGGTAAGAAGCGTCTTCTTCCGTCTCATCGTTCAGACCGAGAAATGAAGGCCCGTGAATTCCGGACTTCTCGTTCCGCTCTATCCGGTCAACTGACGAGCTGCGAAACACTGGCGCAGCAGACGGCTGATGAGGATATTCAAAAGCGCTCTCGCCGCGACCAACAGGCGTTGTACGCTCGCTGGAAACGCTGGCGGCAGCAGTTTCAGGAGGGGCCACCATCACGTTGCCACCGGAGCCGTTGACGCTGCGGACCGAGACTCCGGTTCCGCGCCGATCCGCGGTACGGCGATCAACCCTGGTGCCACACATTCCGCAAAATTTGTAACTGGGCTCATTCACGTTGCCGCAAGCTTCACATTTCAGGTACCCAGCATCGTTGTGCACCCGTCGATCTGCCCGGCGGCGCTCAAGCCTCACGCCACAAACTCCGCAGAACCTGTTCCCCTCCCTGTTATCAGTTCCACAGAAGCTACAAATCATAGTTAACCCGGATTCGAAACACCTCGCCAAACCCACAAACGAATATGCGCCATTTCAAAAAACAGCAGCTCACTACTGAGATGACGATTCTGCGGCTCAGGCTGTAATGCTTCAGGTTGTTTTCAGCTTCAGTTTAGAAAGGCCTAGCAGGAGGTACAAAGATTTAATTCTACTTAGTACCATTCTCAGGTGCTCACAAAGAGGTGTCCGTCTCTGTGGCTTGATCTGATCTTTTTTCAGGTGAAGACGACGTCCCCGGCAAAGGTGTAAGCGACTGAGATAATAGAAATCAAGTGCTCACTCGGGAACAACTCGCAAATGTGATAAAGGATGCCGCTTTGAAAGCAGGGTTCGACCACGCCGGGATTGCCTCTCTCCAAACCGGCGAGTTTCCGGAACTCAACGCGTATTCTGAGTGGATTGATGCAGGCCACGCCGGCGACATGAAATACATGGAAAAACGCACTGAAAGCGGAGAACTGCAGCGGGCCGCCATCAAGAACGCCGTGCCCTGGGCAAAATCAATTGTGGTATGCGCCATCAACTACAGCGCGAATCATCCTTACTCTGTAAAAGTGAAAGATTCTCGCAAGGGATGGATCTCACGTTATGCCTGGGGTGATTGCGACTACCATGACGCCTTGATGCCGCGGCTGCGCCATGTGGAGCAGCGAATCTGCGAGGCAGCCGGACAGGAGAAAATGGAAATCCAGACCCGGGCTTACGTGGATACAGGCCCGGTGGTGGAGCGCGTGTATGCTCGCCATGCCGGAATTGGCTGGATCGGCAAAAATACCTGCGTGATCAACCAGACGCTGGGGTCGTGGCTGTTCCTGGGTGTGGTCCTCACTTCGCTTGAACTGCCGCCTGATTTGCCTGCGGCGGACCGCTGCGGAAGTTGCACGCGCTGCATTGATGCCTGCCCAACGGATGCGCTCATCGCTCCGGGTAAGATGGACGCGCGCAGATGCATTGCCTACCTGACCATTGAAAAACGCGGTGAAATACCGGAGGAGTTCCGAGCTCCTATGGGACACCACGTTTTCGGCTGCGACATCTGCCAGGATGTATGCCCCTGGAACAACAAGTCCGGAAACGCGCCTCCCTCGTCCCTGACGGAGTTTCAACCAAGGCCTGGTTTCTTTCATCCTGATCTTGTATGGCTGGCAGAGATGGACGTGGAAGGCTTCCGCAAAAACTTTCGCGGATCGCCCGTGAAGCGCGCGAAATTTACTGGCCTGAAGCGCAACGTGGCCATTGCCATGGGCAACAGCGGGAACAAGGAATTCATTCCACAACTGGAAAAGCTGGCTGCTGATTCTGATCCTGTGATTGCCGGCCACGCTCGATGGGCGCTGGAGAAGCTACGTTCGTCGTAACAGATTCTTTCCGGCTGCACACAACCTCAAGAGAACTGACTGCGAAAAACATTCTTGATATGTTGCAGGCGTGCCTCCAGCCTCTCTGCTTCTTCGTTCAACTCCAACTCTCTTGCCACACCGATTGCATCCAGAAACGCGTCTTTGGCGCTGCTGTAAAGACCGCTGACATTCAATCCGCTCTCATACATCTGGTCGTAGTATTTCTCGCCCAGCGCAAGGCATTTCCGCAATGAATCCAGCTTCAGGTCGCGTTCCTTGCGTTCAGTTGGCGGCTCTTGCGGAGAAAATGTAACCGGCATGGCGGTGAGTATCACTCCGTTTCCACTCAGGCGCGCCGCCCGAAATGATTGCGGATAATCCTGTGGAAAGTGCGCCTCAGGTGCAATGATGAAATCAGGATAGTAAGGAGCGCGCAGAAGAGACGCCCATTGCTCATCCATGAGCCACGCGTCAGCCACAGGAAATGCGCAGTACTGTGCTCCCGTGTCAATACAGAGATTCATGAGGACGCGCGCAATCTCCAAAGCCGAAGCTGTGTCTCGAATCTGCTCCAGGTAAGCCGCCTCCCGCTCATGCAGCAGTAGACAAGCTCCACTGCGCCCCTTCAGCCTGAACTCAAGCTGAAAACGCTGCGGCCCGGAAAATGCCACCACACCTCCGTCCCATGTGGGGCCGAGAACCGCTGTTTGCGCTCCGGACGGATCACGAATCAGGTCACCCCATTTCCACCAGTGATCGTGACTTACATAAGCGAGTTGGGCCAGGTTCAAGCCTTCGCGCATGGTGAGCCCACAATCGAGAACGGAATGCAGAGCAGTTTCAATGAGCAGTTGCGGTCCGAGTTCAATCCCCCACACCACCGCAGCGCGTTGCTGCGTGCTTTGGGAAACTGCGAGTTGAAAGGCTTCCTGAGGCAAAACGAGGCGCTTCGCGCCCGAATCGTTGTAGAACATTATCTCTGCATGTGCTCGTTGCCCGCCGCTCGCGCCCGAGAAATTTAACACTCTTCCTTCGGCCCCGCTCAGGAGTTCGTGTTCCGGTATGGCTCGAATGAGCCGCACGGTGTCATTCGGATAGAACAATGATCCATCTCTCACGATTCAGTTGAAAAAGCCGCGCTCATCTGCAATCAGAAGCCAGCCGCAAATCGCACCTTCCACCGCCAAGCCAACCACAGGGGTACACCGGAAAATTCCCCCCTGGCTGCAAAACCATCCGACTGTTACATTATTCGCCATGCATCGATTCTTTTTGTGCTCGTCTCTACTCGTCTTTTTAGTCGCCGGAGCGCTGAATGCGCAGCCGCAAAACAAATCTCAGATATCAACCGCTTCGCAAGCCGCCTCAAGCCCTGCTGCAGCGGCGCGCCCGGGTGACGTGGATACACCGGAGCATCTGCTGGCCGCATTGTACGACGTTATTTCCGGCCCTGCAGGCAAGCGCGACTGGGACCGTTTCCGTTCGCTCTTTTATCCTGGAGCGCGACTTATGCCCAGCGGAAAAAATCCCCAGGGTGCTCTCGGCGTCAGAGTGCTTACGCCGGATGAGTATGCAACACGCGGCCAATCCTTCTTTGACAAAGAAGGCTTTTTTGAGCACTCCGTGGCAAACCGCATGGAAATTTGGGACCACATTGCTCAGATATGGAGCACGTACGAATCCCGCCATGCCAAAGACGATGCCAAGCCTTTCGCGCGCGGCATCAACAGCCTTCAGCTTTTCAGCGACGGCAAGCGCTGGTGGGTGCTCAGCGTCTACTGGGAAGCTGAAGACGAAAACCACACCATCCCGGAACCGTATCTGCATTAGTGGCCTGCGGCCGCGTTTCCGGGAGACATTACCAGCAGAGTGAATGAGCCCGGCTTCATGCTCCTGCGCGGCCGTTCGCCTTCCTTGGCCGGCGGAGCCTCTTCAATTTCGGCGGTCACCAGATAAACATCGTGGTTCGCCGTATCCAGCGCCATGGTTCTTGCAAAGCGTTGCGTGGGCGCGTTCTCCACCACAGTGAATTTATCTGGCGAATCCTCATGCACCACCGTGAGAGTCCCGTCCCCATTGGAACTAAATGCCAGTTCCGTTCCCGCATCAAAAGCGTTGGCATCCACGCCTTCTCCAATGGCTGGCGTGGCGATCACCTTGCCTGTATCGGCATTCACCACAGCCATCATCTTGTTGTGACATCCGGAGAACAGCCGGCGGTGTTTCTGGTCTATGGCCAGCCCAGAGGGCTCTTCGCATGGCGCAAGCGACCACGTTTTCTGAACTTTGGCATTCTTGGAATCGATGCTCGTGAGTTCGCTCTTATCTTCTATATTTACAAAAACTGTGCCTTTGCCGTCTGAGACCCCGAATTCCGGTTTGCCGTCCAGCGGAATGGTGCCTACAACAGCATTGCTCTTCGCATCGATGACTGACGAGTTGTGACTGCGCCCGTTAAACGTGAATACGCGCTTTGAAGCGGGATCGTAAACAATGGCGTCAGGATTTTCTGCTCCATCCAGCTTGATTTTGGCTGTCTGCTTGAGCGTCTTCAGGTCGAAGACAGTCACCGTGTTCTCGCGTCCGTTGCTGGTGAAACCTTTGCCCAGTTCCGGCGCCAGCGCAATTCCGTGCACGCCCGGAGTATCAGGGATATCGCCAATCACGCTTCCCTTAGCCGGATCCACCACCATCACATGCATTCCACGAGAAATGAAAACTCTCTTCCCCGCCGGATCATACGTGAGATAGTCCCAGAATCCCTCTCCGCCGAGGACGTATTTCTGTTTAAGCTGATAATGGGCTGGGGCCGGGGCCGCACCAGCCATCATGGAACCGAAAAGAACTGCCACCGCGAGTACCATGGATTTGCACATGTGAACGTCCTTTCAAAAAGAACGCATCATTGTAATGCAAGCGAAGAGCTGAGCAGCAGCCCACAGCCATCGCAGGCTGCCGCTACGAATGGACTCTAATGCGGGTTAATTGGCCGCACCTCAATGGATCCCCACCTTCCGGAAGGAATTCTTGCGGCCAGTTCAATGGCTTCATCCAGATCGCGAGCTTCCACCAGATAGTAGCCGCCCAGTTGTTCTTTTGTTTCCGCAAATGGCCCGTCCGTGACGTTTTTCTTGCCATTGCGTATGCGCACCGTAGTGGCGGTGGAAGTAGGCTGAAGCTCATTCCCGCCGATGTACTTGCCGGTTTTGCGCAGGTCTTCACTCAGCGCCATAAACTCCTTGTAGATGCTTTGCCTTTCCCCTTCCGGCAGAGTGTCCCAGTGGCTTTCAACTCCATAAATCAGCAATAGATATTGCATGCGAATGTCTCCTTTCTTTGACTCTTCACCGGTACGTCGCCCGGCAGTGCTGAAATCGACAAGCCTCTGGAAAAATAAAAAAATATGCAAGCCGTACTCGCGACCGCGTTCTAAGGACAAATAACTCCTGTTCCTCCAGGAATCCCGACAAGCGCTCAAAATTGCGCTTGCCGGGACCGGCGAGTTCGCACCAGCCATGCCCGTCATTGCGGCTGTTGCGGGCGAGGAGAACTGGATATGTTACAAAGAACCGGTCTTCCCGCAGGAGTGGTAAGCTGCCGTGAACGCCCCCGACTCGCGGCAACTCACCACTCCAGACCGTCGGTTCGCCTGCTTCTCCCTCACCAGCAAACACTCCTAATCGCCTGCTGTTGTCCCGGAAGGTC
Source organism: Candidatus Angelobacter sp. (assembly GCA_035252525.1). Taxonomy (GTDB): domain Bacteria; phylum Acidobacteriota; class Terriglobia; order Terriglobales; family Acidobacteriaceae; genus Angelobacter. Next base: position 7,153 of record DATFDA010000206.1, read on the forward strand.
TTCCATTCCAGCGCCTCGCAACGTGGAATTTCATCTCGTCAGCGTTCAGTTCTCATATGCGCGCGAATTTTCAGTGAGCAGAACAGGCCTGAGATGGCCCGGTCACCAGAGTGGAATCAGGGAAGCTGTAGTCGTGATCCAGAGCGTCAGATGGCTGGCGCGTGAACCACGGTAGCAGCACCTGGTTTTGCGGATGGTAAGTTACACCGTCAATGTTCACAGGATATCCAGCGTTCGGCATTGTGGCCAGCGGATCGCCGGTTTCAAGGTTGTTCTGGCAGCCGAGTGACGCACTCGGGTACTGCCATGCGGGTACCAGATTGGTCCCAAACGGGTCGTTGAACCACTCAGAAATTTCATGGCTCATAGCGGTCACATCGGAAATGCCGGAACCAAGGATTCCCGGGTCCATCCAGCTTGCCCACACCAGCGTCTGGATCATCTGCGTATTTCTGATCTGTCCGGCATCGAATGCCGTGTGGAAGCCAAGCACGCAGCAGCGGCCCACGTCTGCATCGGGCGCGAGCATCACATTATGAGTAAGGATGATCGGCAGCGCATCCACCCGCAGATTTTCCATCTGCACCAGCGTATTCAGTTGCGACACAAAGAATGCCGTATCCACCACGGCATACACCGCACCCGTACTGCGATTGCGGAACACCTTGGCTGAATTCTTGGGCACCACGATGATCAGCGGCCGCAAGAGTTGCGGCAGATCGAGAAGCGTATGCCAGTCCTGGGCCATGGCGTTATAGAACTGGGCGCGCTGCACCGCGTCAGCAAATTGGGTGAAGCCGGTTTGATACTGTGCTGACCGGAAGTTCGGTGAATTTCTCACACTCAGCACAACCGGCTCAGGGCTGAGCACAATAGGATCGCCCTTTTCATCCTCATAGCCTTCAAACAGGAGCGCCACCGGTTTGATCTGCGTGGGAATTCTGGTGACGCCTCCAACCTGGGGCTGCGTTCCAACTACATTGAACGGAAATGTCTGTCCATTGAAGGCGAATGACCCGGTGAAGTGTGGAATGCTCAGAACACGTTGCGTGCGAAGCGCCAATTCAGCCTGGCCGGAGATTTTGGTGCCCGACTCGAACCTCGGCTGCGCGCCCTGATTGGCAAGGAATCCGCCTTCCGCATCAATTGGCGACTGGGCGTGTTCCGGCGCCTGCGCCCAGGCAATGGCGCACATGATCACCATCACCAGCGCAGCACACGCGCTTCGGCTTATCCGTCCTGCCAACGAGCCCAGTTTCACAAAACCGCCATCCTGCAATATTTTCTTCCGGGTTGCCGGATTTGTCGATGAAATTACTGCAAATTGCTGAAAATAGTGCACGTTTACTTCGGCAAGGGACCTGCCGAATTAGACTTTCCAATACATACAGCCACCTCTGTTTACTTGCAAGACACTAAGCGCGTCTTCTGCGCTATAGTTCCTAGCAGCTTTTTGAGCGCAAGCAAGGGAGGAAAGCTTGTGACCGCATCCGTCTCCAGTCATCCTATTTACTCGATCTCTCGCGCAGATATTCAGGATGCCGCTCGCCGCATTACCCGCCATGTGCGGCGCACTCCCTGCATTGCCCTGGAAGACGGCGCGTTTGAAGTAGACGCCAGGATTTTCCTGAAGCTTGAAAATCTGCAACACACCGGATCTTTCAAGCCGCGCGGCGCCTTTAATTGCATTCTTAGCTCTCAAGTCCCGAAGGCCGGCGTAATTGCCGCCTCGGGTGGAAATCACGGCGCTGCCGTGGCGTACGCCGCCAGGCAACTTGGATATCCAGCAGAAATTTTTGTTCCCACCATCTCCTCTCCTGCCAAAGTTGACCGCCTTCGCCAGTACGCCGCCACTGTGAACATCACCGGTCGCGATTACGCTGAGGCGCTCGCCGCCTGTCAGCAACGCGCAGCCCAGACCGAAGCGCTGGCCGTGCACGCCTACGATGATCCTCGCGTTCTTGCCGGCCAGGGAACATTGGCCATGGAATTTGAGGAGCAGGTGCGCGGCCTGGAAAGCGTGCTGATCGCCGTGGGTGGAGGCGGGCTCATTGGTGGCGCGGCCGCCTGGTACCAGGAGCGTGTGCGCCTGATCGGAGTGGAGCCGGAGCGCGCTCCAACTTTGCACCGCGCGCTCAACGCAGGCCATGTGGTGGAAGTTGAGACCGGCGGCGTGGCCGCAGATTCTCTGGGCGCACGCCGCGTTGGCGAACTGATGTTTCCCATCGCACAAAAGTTCGTACAACGTGTGGTTCTGGTCAGCGACGAGCAGATCGTCAACGCACAGCGATTGCTCTGGCAAAAGCTGCGCGTCATCGCCGAACCCGGTGGCGCGACGGCTCTGGCGGCCCTTATATCCGGCGTGTACCGTCCTCATCCCGGCGAGCGCGTCGGTGTGGTCATCTGCGGGTCCAATGCGGAACTGTCGAAGTTCCCTGTCTAAGCCGCTCCCGAAATCCGGCGCCTTATTTATTGCGTACAGAAAGTGACCATGCCAGAAAACGTCCACTCCGTTTTCATCACCGGGGGCACAGGCTACATGGGAAGCCGTCTGGCTGCGATGCTCGCAAAACGCGGACACACAGTCCGGGCGCTCATCCGGCCCGCATCCGCACAGAAACTTCCTGCAGGGGCGCAGGCGATCCTGGGAGATGCTCTTTCCAGCGACTACATCCACCAAGTCCGGCCTAGTGACACTTTTATTCATCTGGTTGGTGTTCCTCATCCCAGTCCGGCAAAAGCGGCCGAATTCCGCTCGGTTGACCTGGTTGCATTGCGCCATGCGGTAAACGCGGCTGTCGTCGCAAAGGTTCGGCACTTTGTCTACGTCAGCGTCGCTCATCCCGCTCCCCTCATGAAGGCATACATTGAAGTTCGCCAGGAATGTGAAACCATCATTCGCAACAGCGGCCTGAACGCTACCATCCTGCGTCCCTGGTACGTACTCGGTCCGGGACATCGCTGGCCCTACGCGTTGCTTCCGGCCTATTGGCTCATGGAGCGTATTCCCGCGACCCGCGAGGCAGCGCTGCGCCTTGGCTTGGTAACACTGCCGCAAATATTGAACGCGCTGCTGGCAGCAGTTGAACGGCCATGCCAGCGAACCAGGTTTTGGGATGTTCAGGCCATACGCCATACGTCGCCAAACTCCGGCAAATGAAATGGCTGTGCGACTCTAGCCGCAGGAAAGTGCGGGTTTTTGCACGCCTTGACTCGAAATTTTCTGCCATTTCAGCTCATCTGTATGAAACGTTTTTCCTCTGCCAGCCACTATCTTGGCAGCGGAGCATAGTTCTGCCCCGACTTCTCCATAAAAATTCAAACCAAGAAGTACCGAGGACACAATCATGAGACTTCGTTCTTTCGGGCCCAAGCTGTTGTGCGCTTTTTTGTTGCTTCTTTTAACTCCAGCTTTGTCATTTGCCCAAACCGAAAACTCGGCCGCCATTGACTGTTCCGGAGCCACTCCGGGGGCATTCACTTCAGTGGAACAGGCAATTCTCAACTCGCCGGATCACACCACCTTTACCATCACCGGCAACTGCACCGAAAATATTGTTGATATACAGCACCGCAACGATTTGAGCTTTATTGCAACTGCCCCAACCACCATTCAGGTAAGTTCGCCCACTCAGCAGGTCCTGATCATTACGCACTCGCAAAGTATCACCTTTTCCGGCCCCATCACGATCACCGGTGGACAGGGTGTTCTCATTAGCGATTCGAATGGGATACTTATTTCTCAAGTCACCATACAAAACAGCGGCAGTTTCGGCATCACCTCCAGTAATTCCCAAGTGCAGATTTTCAACGGCTCAGTCAGCGGCAATACCCGCACCGGCGTAGTCACGTTTGGAGGGACGGTCGAATTGGACGGCACCATCATCAGCAACAACGGGCGTCTCGGCGTGAGCGCCGCTACCACGCACTTGATCATCACGGATGGAAACGACCTTCCGCCCGTCATCAGCAACAACGGAATTGCGGGAATCCAGCTCTTCAACTCGTCGCAAGGAGATTTTACCGACCTGCAGATCACCAACAACGCCGGCAGCAACTTTGGGCTGGAGGTATTCACCAACAGTGCTGTGGTGATGCAAGGCGGCGTGATCAACGGTAACAGCGGAATCGGCGCCAATTGCGGGTCAACCAGTCACTGCGAATTCCTTCAAACGCAGATCAACAGCAATACCGGCGGCGGAATACAAATCACCACTCATTCTGAGCTTGACCTGGACGGCGGCGTTCAGATTTCCGGCAATAGCGGCCCTGGCGTCCTGATAGACCAGGCCTCAGCGTTCGCCAGCGGCGGCGGCAACACCATCTCAGGCAACACGGGTGACGCTCTTATTGTCAATGCCTTGTCTACGCTCAATTTTGTTGCCCCAGACACCATCACGGCCACAGGCAACAGTCTGGCGTTGAACTGCAACAATGGCTCGCTGGTTACTGGCGACATCAGCATCTACAAGCCCAAAAGGTGCGGTACAGCTTTCCAGGCAGTTCCGATTCATTGATCGGCTGTTCACGAAAATAGGGCTGCCCACAAAACTTGGCAGCCCTTTTTGATTTACCGGTTCAGGCGATGCGCGACTGAGCGGCTAATTCCCACCGGGCCAATGAAACAATCTGCCGGTACTCATATATATGAACGCCCGCTGTTCCCTGATTGGCTGCCGCCACCATCGCCCTGCCCACTAGTTGAGCGTGAACGGAATGGTATCGCCGCAGTTTGCCCAGCGTAAGCAGATCAAGCGCGGGAGCCACCGTCATCCCAATGGCTTCACCCAGCCTGAATTCTTCGCGTTTGCCCAGCAGCAGGCTGGGACGAAGTATATGGATGGCCTTGAACGGCAGCTTCGCCAATTCCTGCTCCAGCTCACCCTTGGTGCGAAGATAAAAATTCTTGCTGCGCGGGTCAGCACCCACCGAAGACACTACAACCATTTGTTCCGCACCCGCCTGCACTGCTTGCCCCGCCAGATGCAGCGGTAATTCCAGATCGATACGGCGGAACTCAGCTTGTGAACCGGCTTTTCGGATCGTCGTACCTAGCGCGCAAAAGACATCCTGCGCGCCGTGAAAATCATCCGCCGTCAGCGTTGCCAAGTCCGCGATGCGCTGTGAAACTTTGGCCCGTGTCAGCGCCGGAAGTTGCCGCCGGCCGAAAGTCATCACCCGCGTGTAGGCAGGATCATCCACCAGATCACGCAGACAAAATCCTCCCACCAGCCCAGACGCTCCCAAAAGAATTGCCGTTCTGTCCATGTTCGCTCGCGTGGATTGCTCTCCTTCAATTTCAATTTGTCGGGGGGATGCCGGGGTCCTTGGCAGTTTTGTTGCAAATAAACATACTTCCGCCAAATCGCCCCTTGGGTCACGCCGACTTTTCAACTGGGTCACCCAGAGTTTTCCACTGGATCACCCAAAGTTTTGCTTGGGTCACCCAAGCGCGCTGGAGGTACCCCGTTCAGTTGAGACAGTCGCAAATTCCCAGGTTGCCCTTGGCTGAGTTTGGCTCGACGAAGAGGGCCGACTTGAAAAGTGAGCTCCCCTCTGCCATCCGCCTCTCCAATGCCATTCTCCGGCTCTACCAGAGCAATCGTCAAAACAAAATAGCCAGCTTAATATCGTACGACGGCCGTGGTACGAATGTAAAGCGAAAACCAATTAGAACTCAAACACCAGGCCCGCCGTTGGCAGGATCGGCAATCCCTTGCCAAATTCCGGCCGGAGAAGCCCTGTCACGGAATCGAAAACCGACCCAATGACCTGCGGGTTGTCGTGGTTCGTTATATTCAAACCTTCCACGTGCAAGGTCATCTTCCAGTGCTCGAACGTCCACGCTTGATCCATACGGATGTCCAGCCGCTGATACGCCGGGAATCGAATGGGAACAAAGGACGTTACCAGAGTGTTTCCTGTAGTCACAGTTACTTCATTTTGCAGAAATGGGAACCCGGACCCGTATAGAAATTTGGCGCTCAGATTCACAGTCGACGTCAGACGGTAATTGGCAAAAGCGTTGACGGTGTGCTTCTGGTCTCCCTCCGTGGGCCCAGCAAGAACGCTCACAAATGGAGTGGTGATGGCTTCCTGGATGGCATCATCGTAAGTGTAGCCCACCCATCCCGAAAGCCGGTTGGCGCTGCGACGCTGGATCACGACTTGCAAACCACGGGCGCGCGTGCGCAACACGGAGTCGGCCAACTGTTGCTGCAGAATGGAATCCGGCCGAATCGCGGAGCACGA
>DATFDA010000207.1:0-5446 GCA_035252525.1 Candidatus Angelobacter sp.
CAAGGAATGAAGATTGGCTACGTGACCGACTTTTTCGGGCGTACGGTGTTTGAGGCCAAAGCGCCCTCTGCCGGAGTGGTCACAAATCAGCTCTGGTACAGACCTTCATAATCCGTTATAGCTTTCCTGATCGTAGTGCGCACGAGCAGTCCGAAAGTTACGAGATTAAAGTTCTCCAATACGCCGCGATTCATCCAGCAAAAAAATTTAGGTTACGTTCGCTATCTGTCGTAAAAGGCAAAAGCCGGGTAGCATGCGGTTCAGTCGGTTCAACTGAGGATGTCAGATGTCAAACAGCACTTCGTCTCCCGTTATGCCAGTTCCAAGTTCAACTCAAACTCAAATTCAAACTGCAATTCCTACGAACGTGATTCTTGCGTCCATGCTCCAGGTTTCTCCCAATGTGAGTGACCTGATTTTCTCTCCGGGAAGGCCGCCGCAGGTGGAAATAAGCGGCAATCTGGCGGGAGTGAAGATTGGTGACCTGGCCATGCTTACAGCCGCCGATACCAAACGAGTTGCCACGGACCTGATGGCCGGAAACACTACCGCGGTAGAACAGTTGCGGGTGCAAGGTGCGGCTGATCTTTCCTACAGCCTTCCCGGCATATCCCGCTTTCGCGTGAACATCTTTATGCAGCGTGGCACTTGTGCGATTGTGATGCGGGTGATCCCTCCCGAAATTCCCACGTTCGATAAACTGCGCCTGCCGGTGCAGCTCAGGGAAATTGCTCAATTGAAAAACGGCATTGTCCTGGTGACCGGGCCTACGGGATCAGGAAAATCGTCAACGCTGGCCGCAATCATTGACATGATCAATGAGACTTGTTGCTATCACATCGTCACCATTGAAGACCCGATTGAATTTATCCACCGGCACAAGAAAGGGACGGTGCATCAGCGGGAACTTCACAGTGACACGCCGAGTTTCGCGCTGGCGCTGCGGGCCGCCCTGCGGCAGGCGCCCAAGGTGATCCTGGTAGGCGAAATGCGCGACCGCGAAACCATTGAAATTGCGCTGGAAGCGGCTGAAACGGGGCACCTGGTGTTCTCCACATTGCACACCATTGACGCTTCCAAAACGGTGGAAAGGATTGTGGGCGCGTTCCCGCTTTCCGAGCAGCAACTCATTCGCACGCGACTTGCCGGTAGTTTCCGCTGGATCGTGTCGCAGCGACTCATGACAAGGAAAGATGGGAAAGGCAGAATTGCGGCGGTGGAAATCCTGCGCAGTAACATGCGGACCCGCGACTATATGGAAAAAGGTGAAAGCGAAGGCCGCTCACTGCTGGATGCCATCAACGACGGCGGGCTCGACGGAATGCAAAGCTTTGATACTGAACTTGAACGTTTTGTGCGCGAAAACCAGATCAGCATTGAAACGGCATTGGCTTATTCCAGCAATCAGAACAATTTGCGTCTGGCGCTGTCTGACTTCATAGAAGAGCAGCAATCAGAGCTTGTAAGCATGGCGTCAGGGCCGCAATCAGGTGCGCGAACGCATATGCAGTAGGGCGGTTGAAACTAGAACTCGCGGGCCGGAGCAGCTTGTTCCGGTCCTACGCGTCCGGCCATAATTTCCGCGCGAAAGTAGTTTTCGCGTTTTATGGGACAACCGGCCATCCGGCGCAGCATATTGATCTGTCCGGTGTGGGTGAGCGCGTCGGCTATGGGGCCTTGAAACAGCTTTTCTGCTGGATAGCCGAGCGGCGCATCGGAAGCAAGATAGTCGTCAAAGGCTTGAACAGCGCGGAAGAATCGCTCAACTTCCTGGTTCCACGGCAGCGGCTTTGAGTCATTCCAGGTTTGCGCGCCTTTGCAGATTGCGAGCGCCCAATCAAACAGATCTCCCATGTGCGCGAGGATTTCTGCGGGCGTGCGGCCCTTCTCGCCACTGGAGAATTCAGCAAAGCTGGCGGGCGCGTCACGCAGCGCCTTGCCTGCGCGATAAGCTAACGTGGCCAGAGTGTGGCGGAGCAACTGCCGGGCGGTTGTGCCAGGTTCCATGGTTCCCTCCGATTGGGGCATTCCACGGTAAGGTTAGCACTTCAGCATTTCTGCCCACGCGGAACAGCGGGCTGTGTTTATTCCGGAGGAGCAAGAAAGCCCAGGTTCCCTGGCATGCGGGCTTTGAGTGACTGTTGCAAGCGCTTTTGCTGATCTGCGGAAACGCGGTTAAAACGCACACCGCTCTTGCCTGATGCGTCTGACCAGATGATGGTTCCAATCAGATGCAGCAGGTCTTCACTCCCCGGCAGAGAGAAGTTGACGCTGACCGTGCCGCCTTGGGGAAGAGGCTCCGGCCCGGCCAGGCACAAACCTGTCTGGCTGAGATTGGCGATGGAGGTGTGTGAAAGCGCGCGCTGCAAACCACGATGCTGCAATGTGCCGGCCAGTGGTTTCAACGCCAGAGCGTGCCGGTAGGCGGCAAAACGGTAGGTGGCCATGCTGCTGTATGACGCGCGCAAGCCTTTGGCCAGGACATCAAGGTTGAATGGTTTGGCCACGGTGAAATGAATGCGTTTGCCGCGCATGTAGCGGGCCTGCCGTCCGCTTACCAGCACCATGGAGATGCCGCGCCACTTGGTATTCGCCTGCAAACATTCCAGATCAGGCGCGCCCGGCACATCATAGTCGCACAAGGCCAGATCCAGCCTTCGGCCGCGGACCCACTCATCTACTTCAGCGGCGGCCTGCGCGCGATGAAGTTCCACTCCGTACTCTGCAAAGAGCTTTCTGATGCCGTCGAGTGCGAAAGGATCTTTCGCCAATAAAATGCCTGAAAACAGGTTCTTGCTTGCCATGGGTTCTTGCCTTGTACTGCTGCATGGCCCTGAGAAGCCGATAGGCACAATTTTTTTTGCCGTAGCTTCCCGCAAGACCTGATTCTCCCCGGAGTTCCTGAGTGGACGCGATGACCGCAGTCACATTTGAAGCGTGATTGCCATCACGCGCCATCAGGCAAAGCACACGGAGTTGCGCAGGGTTTTTACTCAGGGAAGGATCAGGGCAACCATCTTAGTTCTTTGCGCACTGATGCCGGGCAGGCAGAGGCAGCGAAGCCGTTGAATCAAAGTTACTTACGGCCTGGCGTGGTATGCCCTCAGTAACTCCTGTGCCAATAGCCGCTGTGCTAACCTTCTTGCATCTTTGTCCGGAAGCGCAGCGGGTTGCAGTTGACTGTTGCTTGTTTCCAGCGCCAGGAACTCGGGTCCAAAAAAAGAGAGGCCGATTGCCAGCTTTTGAAAAAGCACCACCAGAGGTTCAGGAAATCCTGACCAAGCCCATCCGCGATCTTGGGCTTCGTCTGGAAGGATCGCCTTTGGAACGCTTTGTGCAACAGCTCTACCGCGAACTCGACCGCAAAGGCCTGAAGAAATTTCGCCCCGCATGCTATCTCAGCGACGAATGGGGCTGCCCTTCCGGCGAGCCGGTGATCGGAATTCCGTTTTATCTTGCCGATCCCAAGCTGGCGCGCCTTGAAAAAGAAATGAACGATCTTGAAGATTCGCGCCAGATCATGATGTATCTGCGCCATGAGGCGGGACACGCCATCAACTACGCTTACCAGCTTTATAAGACTCCGGAATGGAAGCAGTTGTTTGGGCCGTATCGTAAACCTTATCGCGATGCCTATCGTCCCATTCCGTTTTCCCGCCGCTTTGTGCGCCACATGGAAGGCTGGTACGCGCAAAAACATCCTGACGAGGATTTCGCCGAAACCTTTGCCGTGTGGCTCACTCCCGGATCGCGCTGGCGCAAGCGTTACAAAGGCTGGCCCGCCATGGACAAATTGCTCTACGTGAACCGGATGGCGCGCCAGTTCGGCAAGACTGATCCGTTGCGACCGCGCGGAAGAACTGACATTACTGTGGAAGAGATGGACACCACGGTGGCGGATTTCTACGAGATGGCCTTGAGCCAGCAGCCTTCTCCCGGTGATCTGCCGCTCGACACCGATCTGGAAGACATTTTCAAAGTGGGCCGACGGCGGAAGAATGGTGTACGGCCGGCGGCTGACTTGCTGCGCGAAAACCGCAAGTCGCTGGTGGATAAGCTGACATACTGGACCGGCGTGCAGCGACCGCTGGTAAAAAAGCTGGTTGAATCCATTGAAAGCCGCGTGGGCGAACTCAATCTACGTGCGGATGCCCGGTGCGAAAAAGAGTATTTGACGGAAATTACGGTGTATGCCACCGCGCTGGCGATGAACTACATCACTCGAGGAAAATTTGTACAGACCTGATCCTGGTTGCAAAATGGGATGGAGAAAATGAAGGTTGGAGTGCTTTACGAAACCTGGGGGCATGATGAAGCGCCTCCGGAGCCGGAAAAGAAAAAACGCCGGCCCAGCAAGCAGCGCAAAAAAAGAGAGAAGCACGATTATGAAGAGATTTTTGAAGCGCTGGAGAAACTGGGCCACGAACCAAGCTATGTAACGCTGGATGGCGAAGATAAGAGCCTCACCTCGCTGGCACGCAGCGAGGTAGACGTCTTTTTCAATCTGGTTGAATCCTACGCCGGCGACGACACCAAAGAAATGCAGGTGGCGGGATACCTTGACCTGCTCGGCAGGATGTATACAGGAGCGGGACCGCAGGGACTCTATCTGGCGCAGGACAAGGCGCTGGCCAAAAAACTTTTTGCTTTTCACGGAATCCGCACTCCTTTCTTTGCCACCTGTTACCAGGGCACTCTGGAACACGCTCATGACATCAAGTTCCCATTAATCGTGAAGCCCGTCTCGGAAGATGGGTCGCTGGGAATCGATCAGGGCTCCGTTGTAGACAGCGTGAAGGAGCTGATGCAGCGCATCCATTATGTGCAGGAGGAATTCGATTCTCCGGCGCTGATCGAGGAATATATTGAAGGCCGCGAGATTTACGCCGGCGTGCTCGGCAATGTGCGTCCTGAACCATTGCCACTGATCGAGCTTGACCTCTCACGTCTGCCCGCCGGAATGCCCAAAGTCGCCGGCACAGAGGTGAAATGGGAGAAGGACAGCGAAGCATATAAAGTGACCAAATCATCGCCCGCAGAAGACCTGGACGAGAAAACAACCGAACTGCTCACCAAGACCGCGCTATCTGCCTACCAGATTCTTAAACTGCGCGACTACGGAAGAATCGACATGCGGTTGACATCCAAAGGCGAAGTCTACGTGATTGAAGGCAACCCCAATCCCTGGCTCTCCAGCGACTCGGAGTTTTTCATGTCAGCCAAGAAGTCGGGCCGCTCATATGCTGACATGATTAAAGAGATCATTGAGTTTGCCTGCTCAGACCGCCGCAGTCGCAATCGAGTGCGCCTGGGCTGACAGCGCTCGTTATCTTCACTCGATGCTTCTCTGGTTGTCTTCTGTCGTGGTTCAGCGGCGTTTCTCCGCGTAGGCCACCATCTCCTGCACGGCCTTGGCGATTCGCCGGCCCTGCGACTCAGGATTGCG
>DATFDA010000208.1:0-3979 GCA_035252525.1 Candidatus Angelobacter sp.
TCTATGCTTTCTCCCGGTGGTAAGGCAGTTCTGGGGGAGGGCTGCCTGGCGTCCTGCGAACCTTTTCGCAGGACGCTTGCTTTTTTGGGAGCGAACGCGCGATGGCTCGGCTATCTCAAGGCGTTGAATCGGGCTTTTCCCGCAAATCATCGAACATTTGCCGGATGGTATCCTCATAAGTTGGGCTTCTGTCTGTAACCGTTTTCGGAGCCCTTCATTACAGATCAAATTAATATGAGCACTCATACAGAACTGCCAGATACAGAACAATCCCTGGAGCGTGAGCGGGTTTTTGACCTGTTTCGCCGCTGGGGGTACATGGATGCCAACCTGCATCCCTTTGGTGGACCGGTCGGGGGAGGGTACCCGGAGATCAGGATATCCGGTGCCGAAGCGAAGCAGGCGCGCCGGATTTACTGCGGCACCATCGGCGCTGAATTCATGCATTTGCCCCAGGAGGACCGGCGCGAGTGGATCCAGGAGCAGATGGAAAGCCCGCAGCCGCAGAAAGTTGACCGGCGCTGGCTGGCGGAGCGGCTGATGCAGGCCGATTTGTTTGAACAGATCATGCAGACGCGCTACCTGGGAACCAAGCGTTACTCGGGCGAGGGCGCGACGGCGTTGATCCCGCTGCTTGACACCCTGCTGGAGACCGCTGCGGACCATGGCGCCACGCATTCGCTTATGGCCATGAGCCATCGTGGACGGCTGACGGTGATGAGCCTGATCGTGGGTATTCCCGCGGAATTTGTTTTCGCCGGATTTGAAGATGTGGACCCGCGCAGCGTTCTGGGCGGCGGCGACGTGAAGTATCACCAGGGAGCCACGGGCGAGTATCACACACGCAACGGCAAGCCGCTGCGCATGCATCTGGCTTCCAATCCCAGCCACCTGGAAGCTGTGGACCCGGTGGTGCTGGGCCGCACACGCGCCAAGCAGATACATGCTGGACCTGAAGGGAAGAAAAAGATTCTGCCCATCATCATGCATGGTGATGCCGCGTTTGCCGGACAGGGCATTTGGGCCGAGACCCTGAATTTTTCCGGGCTCAAGGGCTACAGCGTGGGCGGCGGCATCCACGTGATTGTCAACAACCTGATCGGCTTTACAACCAATCCTGCGGAACTGCACACTGCGCGGTTCTCTTCTGACCTGGCCAAGCGGCAGCCGATCCCCATTTTCCATGTGAATGCTGAAGATCCTGAGGCGGTGCTGCGAGTGGCAAAGATGGCGGTGGAATACCGCTATCGTTTTGGCAGCGATGTTGTGGTGGACCTCATCGGATATCGCCGTCACGGCCATAGCGAGGTGGATGATCCAACCATCACCCAGCCGCTGCTTTACAAGAAGATCAACGAGCATCCGCCCTTGTTTGAGACGTACGCAGCCCAGCACAAGATTGATACTAGCGAAATGTCTGCGCGTTTCCGCCAGCACATTGACGCTGCATACGACGCCGCCGCGAAGATGGAAAAATCTCCGGTGCTGCGCAAACTGCCTGACTACTGGGACAAGTACCAGGGCGGCCGCTACAGCCCGTCACTCGAAGTGCCGACAGCAGTGCCGGCTGATGTGTTGCAGCAGATCACGGAGAAATTGACCACTTATCCTGATGGGTTCAACATTCATCCCAAAATCAAAAAGCTGCTGGAACAGCGCCAGAAGATGGGAGCGGGAAAGCTGAACCTGGATTATGGAATGGCGGAGGCGCTCGCGTTCGGATCACTGGTACGCGAAGGCATTCCCATTCGGCTTTCCGGGCAGGATTCACGGCGTGGGACTTTTAATCAGCGCCATTCGGTGCTGATCGATACAGAAACTGAGCAGGAGTACGTCCCGCTGAGCAACATCGCGCCCGACCAGGCATGGTTTGAAGCCTACAACTCCATCCTCTCTGAAGCTGCGGTGCTGGGCTATGAATATGGTTTCAGCCGCGACTATCCTGACGGCCTCATGCTCTGGGAGGCACAGTTCGGCGATTTTGCCAACGGCGCGCAGGTGATCATTGATCAGTTCCTGGTGGCGGGCGAGGACAAGTGGGGACTGCTCTCCGGGTTGGTGATGCTTCTGCCGCACGGTTATGAAGGGCAGGGACCGGAGCACTCCAGCGCGCGCATTGAGCGCTATCTGCAACTGGCGGCAAAAGACAACATTCAGGTGACGCAGCCATCTACGGCGGCACAGTACTTTCATCTGCTGCGGCGGCAGGCTTTGCGAAGCTGGCGCAAGCCACTCATTGTATTTACGCCCAAGGGCATGCTGCGCCATCCGGATGCGGCCAGTCCCGTAAGCCAGTTGAGCAGCGGGCAATTTGAGCCGGTGATCCAGGACCCGGAAATCACCAATGCCGAGCGGATTATCTTCTGCACAGGAAAAATCGGGCACGAACTGCGGCGTGAGCGGAAGCGCCGCAACGGACAACGCACGGCCATTATCTTCCTTGAGCAGATGTTTCCATTTCCTGCAGCCGAATTGGAAGCTGCGCTTGCCCAGCACACCAACGCACGCGAGTTCCTGTGGGTGCAGGAGGAGCCTGCCAACATGGGAGCGCTATTTTTTGTGGCGCCACGGCTGGAGCGACTGTTGCACGGGCAGAAATTACGCACGGTGAAGCGTTCAGGGTCATCCACGCCTGCGACGGGTTCACACACGGCGCATGAGATGGAGCAGAAGACGCTATTGGAATTGGCCTTCGCGGCTTTTTAGCGCGGGGGAGTAATTCAGCTTGCCTGAGGTGTTGAAAAGCGCCTCAGGCATTTTCATTTTGGCCCAGGAAATCTCAGGCGGCCTTTTTGAGCTCCATGCGCGCACGCAAGGCCTGCAAGATGTTATTGCGGGTGAGCATGCCTTTGAGGGCGCCATCGGCCACCACGGGGACCTGATTGAGATCTTCTTTGCCCATCAACTCCAGCACATCTGAAACCGGGGTCTCCGGAGTGACGGAGCGGATTTTATCCAGGGGCTTCATGATTTGCTGAACGGGAGTCATGGACCAGAGTTCGCGATCGAGGGCTCGAACCTCATTGGGCGTGATCAGGCCGGCAAGGCGGTCCATGACGGTAACCAGGAAGCAGCGCCGCGCCGTGCGCAGCAGGAAATGATCCACAAAATCGTGCACGCTCATGGCGCCTTCAATCATGGGGCAATCCTGTGACATCAGGTCTTCCGCGCGTACGCCTTCCAGCGCGTGGCGCATCTGGACTTCAAGGTAGTTGGCTCCGGCCGCCTGAAGCAGGAACCATCCGATAAAGGCGATCCACAATCCGCCGAAGTTCTGGCCGGCAAAAAATTCCCAGATACCCGCAAGGATAAAAAGAATGGCCACCACCTGGCCCACGCGCGAAGCCACACGGGTGGCGCGCTCCATGTTGTGCATGGCGCCCCAGAGAATGCTGCGCAGCACGCGTCCGCCGTCAAGAGGGAAGCCGGGCAGCATATTGAAGACGCCCAGCATGATGTTGATACCGCCGAGGTACCAGAGAATCGCTGAGCCCGGCGTGGCTTCAACATTCCGGCTAACCAAGTGGGCAAGCCACATCATGATGCCGCCGAGGACAACGCTGGTGATGGGGCCGACGACGGCCACAAAGAATTCTGTTTTGGCGTCCGGAGATTCTTTTTCAATCACGGAGACGCCACCAAGGGCAAAAAGGGTAATCCGGCTTACCGGCAGATGACGCGCACGGGCTACGAGCGAGTGCGAGAGCTCATGGGCAAGCAGGCCGAGAAAAAACAAGATGGAGGTGAGCAGGGCTGCGCCCCAGATGACGGTGGGGCTCCAGCTTTTGTTGACGGCGCGGAAGTGATCGGCCAGGCTGAAAGTGATCAGCAGGGCAATGATGAACCAACTGTAATGAATGCCGACTTCAATTCCGAAAATTCGCCCAAGTTTGATGTGCGATCGCATACTGCTGCCTTCGCGTTTGGAACATTGAACCTTACATTATAGGGATGCCGGAGCGAGGAGGAGCGTTTCTGG
>DATFDA010000209.1:0-19323 GCA_035252525.1 Candidatus Angelobacter sp.
GTTTTGCCGCTTCGGCCAAGTGTTTGCCAGTGGGAGTGCGTCTGGGTGCGTTGATATTAACTCAGCCGAAGGGGCGCGGCCGCAACTATCCGTGGGTGGGAGATTTAACCTTCCGGTCTTCCGGCTTGATGGCGTTGAACTCTGCTGATTTTCCTCGCGGAATGCTCAAGGTCTTCCACTCTGCTCCACGCAGCAGCTTGCCCAGGAACACAATTTGGCTGATGTGTCCGGCAACGTGGTTCAGGCTGCGATTGATCGCCTGGATGATAGTGTGCGGCTCGTTGCGAATATGAACAGTTTTCTCGAAATCTTCCGGCTTCAGCGCTTTGAGAGTGGAAAAAACAGTGTCAAAGCCGGCCTCCCAGCGGCGCATCAGATCTTCGCGAGTGTCGGCAGGTGTGAGTACAAACTCCTGGTCGCGATTGCGGTCAGGCTTTTCGCCATCCGTGGTAAGAAAGTCAGTCCAGCGCGAGCGCAGGTTGCCAGAAATGTGCTTGGCCAGGATGGCAATGCTATTGGACTCGGGATCAGGAAAGTGAAAGAAGGCTCGGTCATCAAGCTGCGCGAACGTGCCTTCAGCCATGCGCTTGTAACCACGAAAGCTGCGGAAGGCTTCTTCAGCATAGGCTAGCGCGAATGAGCGGTCATCCGGCATACATCACCTCAAAACACTCAGTTTAGCAGCCGGAAGCATCCTGATATAAACTCACGCGAATCGCAAAAATATTTGCACCCACTCGCCCCTATCCTGCGTATTAGACCTGTAGAAAGGAGCACTTCTTGCCTGACGGCCAGCAGGAAGACCTGATGACGGCGTCCCTGGAACAGGCTGCCCAGGGCGACGCGGCAGCGTTCGCAGCGATCGTTTCTGCACATCAGGCCATGGTTTTCAGCGTTGCCTGGCATTACTTGCAGGACCGTTCACTGGCCGAAGACGTGGCGCAAGAGGTGTTTCTTGAGCTATACCAGAACCTTACAGCAATCAAATCAGCCAGCCATTTGACCTACTGGTTGCGGCGAGTGAGCGTGCATCGCTGCATTGACTTGACGAGGCGCAGGACCCATCGCCGGGAGCAGGCAATGGATGGTCTGCCCGAACCGGCGGCGCAAAACGTAATAGCCGATCCGGTCCTAATGGCCAGGCTGCGAGAGACGCTGGATGCATTGCCGGAAAAGCAGCGCATGGTGATCATCCTGCGTTATCAGGAAGACCTGGGGCCCGCGGAAATTGCCGAATTGCTGCGCATGCCGGTCAATACGGTAAAAAGCACGCTGCACCGGTCGCTGGATGACCTGCGCAGGAAGCTGGCCCGCAAGCTGGGAGATTTACGATATGCCATTTTCTGAAGACGATCTGCGACGAGCCCTCAAGCGCAAAGATCCTGGCCCGGAATTCACCCGGCGAGTGATGGAGCGGCTGAAGGAGCGTGAGACGGAAAGCAAAGCCTCAGTACGCGAAAAGAGGGGCACAAGAGTTTTCTGGCTGCCGCAGATAAGATTCGCTCCGGCTCTAGCTTGCGTCCTGGCACTGGTGCTGTCGGTCGGAGCCTGGATTGGCTATTGGAGCTACCGGCAACATGAGCAGCAGGTGAGGATTGCGGAATACCAGCAAAAACAAGCGGAAGAGAGAGCAAAGCGGGAAGCCATTCTTGCCCTCAGGATCACCAGTGAAAAGCTGAACCACGTGTTACGCAAGGTAAATAGCGGTTTACCGCCGGACTCAAAGATCAGGAGAGAACGTTTATGAAGAGCTTTCAAAAGAAATTGCTGTCACAAGTTTTTCTCACCGTGGTAGTCGTGTGCATTGCGCTGCCTGGAGTCGCCCAGGCGGGCAAGCTGGAACTCAAGAATCTGGATAAGCTTGCCGATCGCGCCGCAGAGGTGAATGACGTCACGCTGGACGGCTCTCTCCTGCAACTCGCCGTTTCCGTCATGAAGAGTTCCGGCGATCCCGACGCCGCCCAGGTGGTGGACTTGATTAAGGGCCTGAAGGGTATTTACGTCAAGAATTTTGAGTTTGACTCGCCCGGCCAGTACAGCCAGGCAGATGTGGAATCGATCCGGTCGCAGCTTACCGGGCCCGGCTGGCAGCGCATTGTCACCAGTTTCAGCAAGCGTAACGGCGAGCGGGACGAGGTCTATCTGCTCAAAGACGGCGACAAGATCAACGGCGTGACCGTGCTTGTGGCCGAATCCAGAGAGTTGACCGTGGTAAACATTGTGGGCGCAATCGACCCTGAAAAACTGGGCGAACTCGGCGGGCACTTTGGTATTCCTGGCCAGATCAAGGACCAGTCCAAACCCAAGCTTGTCCCCCGGAAAGACGGCGCAAAGGGTTCATCGGCGAATCCCGAGAACAAGAAAGAGAGCGGCCATGACGACCAGATGGAGTAAGCTCAATATCTTTGCTGTGGTTTTCTTTTCTTGCTGCGTCGCGCTCAGTTTTGGTCCGAATGTCGTATATGCAGATGATTTTGGACGCATTGTGCACCACATTGAAGCCAGTTATCACGTGCATCGCAATTATCGCTTTCTCATGGGCTGCGCCGGGCTGGTGGTCCGCTTCTGGCATGTGGGCGGAGTAAAGAGCTTTAAGCTTGCCTACTTTGAGAATCAACACCTTGACGGCGCAGATACGGATAGAGAACATGACGAAATCGTAACGCGCGCCAGCCAATCCGGCTGGCGGCCCATGGTACGCAGCGTTTCACGCCGCAGCGGCGAGCACGTGTACATCTACGCCCAGGATGCAGGCAAGGACCTGAAGCTGCTGGTGGTGAACGTGGAACCGAACGAAGCTGAAGTGATCCAGGTGACGGTGGATCCTAAGAGGCTGGAGGAGTTCATCGCCGAAAACACTCACCACTCGGGTCATCATGGCCATGACACTATGGATGGTGTCATGAGCTTCAGATAGCCAGCACTACAAAGATGCGGCAGGTGGCAACGATTCGCGAAAGACAAACACGGATCAAATCAGTGTTCATCAGCAGTTGACTATTTTCTGTCAGCCTGCGTTTCCTCGGTCACCAACTCCTGCGGTGCCTGTGGTCTCAATAGCGGAAACAGGATCACATCGCGAATCGATTTCGATCCTGTCAGCAGCATGGTGAGCCGGTCAATGCCGATGCCTTCTCCGCCCGTCGGCGGCAATCCGTAAGAGAGAGCGCGAACGTAGTCTTCATCCATCGCGTGCGCTTCCTCATCGCCGCGCTCTTTTTCTCTGAGTTGTTGCTCGAATCGCCGGCGCTGCTCCTCCGGATCGTTAAGCTCGCTGAACGCGTTGCCGATTTCAAGCCCTCCGACGAAGACTTCAAACCGCTCCACCCAGTCTGGCTCCTCGCGCTTGTTCTTGGAGAGCGGTGAGATGGCTACGGGAAAGTCATAGAGGATCGTGGGCTGGATCAGGTGCTCCTCGGCTACGGTCTCAAATATGACTGCAATCGTCTTGCCCGGAGGATCTTTGGGATCGAATGGCATGTGCGTGTGGTGCGCGTTGAAGCGTTGCACCAGCTTTTCCAGCGACTGCGCGTCAGCAAAGTCCGTCATCTGCGGTTTTGGCCCGGCCGCATCGGGCCAGTATTTGATGATGGCTTCACGCATGGAGAGCCGCTGCCAATCGGCGAAATCGATCTCATGGCCATTGAAAGTAGTTTTGGTGGTGCCGTTCACGTCCTTTGCAACCTGCGAGAGCAGATCTTCCGTGAGCTGCATCATGTCCTTATAGTCGGCGTAGGCCTGATAAAACTCCAGCATGGTGAATTCAGGGTTGTGCTGCGTGGAGATGCCTTCATTGCGGAAGTTGCGGTTAATTTCATACACGCGCTCCAACCCGCCCACCACCAGCCGCTTCAGGTAGAGCTCCGGCGCAATGCGCAGGTAGAGATCAATGTCGAGCGTGTTGTGGTGCGTCACAAACGGCCGTGCGGCCGCGCCGCCGGCAATCGGCTGCATCATGGGCGTTTCCACTTCCACATAGCCCTGCGCGTCAAAGAAACGGCGGATCGATTGGACAATCCTGCTGCGCTTGACGAAGACCTCGCGCACCTCCTGGTTCATGATCAGGTCCACATAACGCTGGCGATAACGCAACTCTACATCCTGCAGGCCGTGCCATTTTTCCGGAAGCGGCAGCAGGTCTTTGCTCAGGAAGGTGATCTCTTCCACGTGGACGCTCAGCTCACCCGTTCGTGTGCGGAACAGATATCCGCTCACGCCAATGTGATCGCCCAGATCAAGCAGCTTGAAGAGGTCGAAACCCTTCTCCCCCACCGCGTCCTTCTTTACGTAGATCTGCAGCTTCTGCCCGCCCTGTTGCAGATGGGCGAAGGCAGCTTTTCCCATGAGCCGTAAGGCAACCATCCGCCCGGCCACCTTAACGTTCACGCGGCCTTTTTCCAGCTCTTCCGCGCTGTGGTGGCCGAACTCGGTCAGGATCTGGGGGATGGTGTGAGTGAAGGCGAATTTATGCGGATACGCCTGCTGTCCCAGCGCTTCAATCTGGCGCAGCTTCTGCTGCCGCAGCTCGTAGATTTTTTTCTCTAATGACACGGTTAGCTTCTGCCTCGTCGATGTAAACCTTCGATTATATCTTTCCGAAGTCCCGAGCGAAGCGAGGGATCGCTATGGTCTGAAACAAATTTCAATGCAGGCTGCATCGAAGGCGGTAGGGATTCCTCACCCGCAAAGTACGCGGGTCCGGGACTGTGGAAACAGCGGTTTTGTTATATTGCTGCGTTATGCCCAACAAACGAATTGCTGTCGTTCCCGGTGACGGCATCGGCAAAGAAGTCATCCCAGCGGCGCTGAAGGTGGTCGAAGCCACCGGTGCCGCAGTTGAGTTCACGCTGTTCGACTGGTCGGCTGATCGCTACCTGAAAGACGGAACCACAATTCCGCCGGATGGGTTTGCCATGCTGGAGCGCGACTTTGATGCCGTATTCGTGGGCGCATTGGGCGACCCTCGCGTGCCCACGAACATCCACGCAAAAGAAATCCTGCTGGGCATGCGCTTCAAGATGGACCTGTACGCGAACGTCCGTCCGGTAAAGCTGCTGGACGAATCGCTCTGTCCGCTGAAGAACGTGAAACCGGAAGACGTCAACTTTGTGGTGATCCGGGAAAACACTGAAGGCCCCTATGTTGATGCCGGTGGCGTGCTCAAGCAGGGAACTCCGGACGAGATCGCCACACAGGAAGACTTCAACACGCGCAAAGGCGTGGAGCGGGTAATCCGCTTCGCCTTCGAACTTGCCCGTAAGCAAGGCCGCAAGAAAGTGCTGATGTCAGACAAGTCCAACGTGATGACTTTTGCCGGGGGCCTGTGGCAGCGCGTGTTCAAGCTGGTGGCCGGGGAGTATCCCGACATACAGACGCAGCACATGTACGTGGACGCGCTCTGCATGCACATGGCCCGCGATCCGAAGCAGTTTGACGTGATTGTCACCAATAACATGTTTGGCGACATCATAACTGACCTGGCTGCGGCCCTCCAGGGCGGGCTGGGCATGGCGGCCAGCGGCAATATCCATCCCGGCAAAACTTCCATGTTTGAGCCGGTCCACGGCTCCGCGCCGCCGTTCGCGGGCAAAAACATCGCCAACCCCATTGGCGCCATCTCCACCGCGGCGATGATGCTGGATCATCTTGGTTTCAGCAAGGAGGCTGAGCGAATCAACAATGCCGTGCTGGAGTCCGTGCGACAGAAAAAGACAACAGCGGATGTCGGCGGCAGCCTGGGAACGCGAGAAGCGGCAGAATGGATTGCCGCTCAGGTATAGCCGCTGCCCATGCCAATGAAAATTTCAGCAACTTGAGCTGAATAAATTCCATTTCACAATTAATTTTCTGCAATTCCGTATTTTTCGTATTCACCATTCATCTATAGTTTGCTACTCTGTGTTTGCGTAGGAGAACGCCGTCAAATGAAATGCACTATTCAAAATTCGGTGCGGAGGCTAAGCAGACCTGAACCCGGTCTTGATAGCCTGT
Organism: Candidatus Angelobacter sp.; assembly: GCA_035252525.1. Classification (GTDB taxonomy): domain Bacteria; phylum Acidobacteriota; class Terriglobia; order Terriglobales; family Acidobacteriaceae; genus Angelobacter. The sequence goes on from DATFDA010000209.1 coordinate 5,992, forward strand.
GGGCGTTCAACTATTTCCACAGCTAACCTCAGGCTGTTCAGTCCTACGCAACCAAAAGCCAATTTATAAAACCGCTGGGTGTCGAAGTACGCAGTTACTTCGACACACAATTGGGACTGTGCTGCAGGCGCGTGTTCCCCCGGCGAAGTAGTTTCACTTTCAGCGGCTCAGGCCCTTTTTTCGCGGCCTCCGGGCGGCACGAGCGAACTCGTGCTTTGCGCAGATTCCGCTTTGTTGTGAGCGCCAATTGAGCGTGATTCGGAGCGGTTTTGGAGCGAAGCATCAGAAACACAGTCGGTGGTGGAAGGCGGGAGATACTTCCTACCAAAGCAATACGCAAAGTGCAGCGTGCGGAAAAGGAGATCCGCCGGAGCAAGCGCCCTTAGCGGCTGAGGCGCAGCCTCGAAGCATAAGGCAGCTATTGGGAAAGGCCTCTGATGCACTGCTCCTGTCGAGTGTTCCCCGACTGAATTTTTGCCGTTGTTGAAAGCCGCGGGGTCCTCAGAAAACCCGATTTGGTTTTCTGGGATGAAAAGCCCGGGTATTCGCGCGAAGCGAACGGCTTGGAGAGGCCACAAGTGCCCGGGCTTGTTCCCCGGCACCGTATTGAAAACTTGCCGGTGGTGAAGGCATGGGTTACTTCGCTGTTAACGAAGCGTCGTCCGAAAGGGCGCGCAACCCGCTGCCGATTGTTCCCCGGCATGAACACGACACAAGATTCCACCGAAGCGGAGTCGAGATGAAGTTGCAACCTCTCGGCTCCTTAACAGCAGTTGATGTTGGAAACAGGTTTCACCGGTGGTGTAGATCAAAGTTCTTTACCCTGTCCGTAGATGCGGGACGATCCCGCCGGCATCTCGAGTGCCGTAGTTGCAATTAGAACGACGGACCTTTTGGCTTTGATCAATTGTTCCCTGAGAGGAATCTGGTTCCAACGTTGCTGCTTTCACTTTACGATTTGTTGCCGGTGGCGTAGATGCGGGTTACTTCAACGGTAGAGCGCCTGCTGAAGAGCAGGAGGTTGCCAGTTCGACTCTGGCCTTCATCTCCTGAGATGAATGTAGCTTGTACCCGAGTCGCTGGTTCCCCGGCACTTTGTTAACTTCGTCGGTGGCGAAGGTGAGCATTACTTCGAGGCCCCTGGGAGAAAAAGGCGTGTCCAGCTCTCAGAGGAAGAACACATCCTCACCGTGAGTTCCCCGACGATAGCTCCCGCAGCCCAGGCTGCTTAGAAAAGCTGTTTATGGACTTACGAAAAGTTTACGGCGGAACACCTGTAGGACAGGACTCTAAATGCGATAGCTGTGTTTACGCACGGATCATTCGCGGCTACTCAGAAAGCGAGAAGCTTACGTTCTGTGACAGGATATTCGAGCCGGTCAGTATCCCGTTTCGCGTGCGCGATTGCAGCGATTATCTGGACAAACGGCTCCCCTGCGTTGAGGACCTGGAAGATATTGCCTGGGTTCTGCGTAGCAAGAGCGCAGGGAAACGAGCTGGATTCATTGGCATCACGCAACCGGAGGAGCCATCCGAGGTTGATGTGGGCGCAAATGAACCGGAAGACCTGCCAGTTGCCGATCCTGAACCGGCGCTGGAGGAAGTACCGTCAGCACGGCTGAAAAGATGAGCGCACAGCCGGGAGTTCGTATTCGATTCCTGCGCAACCCCAGTCGCTCAGGGCAGGCGCTACAAAAACAAATGATCCTCAAGAAGGAGGAAGAAAAACATGGCCCGTATCAACGCTTTGAATCTGAACATTCCCTGGCTGAAGGGACCGCGAACGCACGAAGGCGCGCCGGCAAAGCATGTCTCGCCGGAGTTGCAACTGCGTCGTTCGGTGCTGGCCTGCATGTTGTGGGAAGACCAGTTCTACGAGGATGGGGTCGCCATCGCGGGCCGCATTCGCGAACTGGTGGCCAAGGTGCCTGCGGAGAAGGTCGCTGCCCTGGCCATTGAGGCGCGCGAGAAGATGAAGCTGCGTCATGCGCCGCTTCTGCTGGTGCGAGAGATGGCGCGTCTGGCCACTCATCGTCATCTTGTGGCGGAGACCCTGACCCGCGTCATCCAGCGTGCCGATGAGTTGACAGAGTTCGTGGCCATCTACTGGAGCGAAGGCAAGCAGCCTCTCTCGGCGCAGGTGAAGAAGGGGCTGGCTGCGGCTTTCACCAGGTTCGACGAGTACGCGCTGGCCAAGTACAACCGCGCCACTCCGGTAAAGCTGCGCGACGTGCTGTTCCTTTCGCACGCCAAGCCGGTGGACGCAGCTCAGGCCGCGCTGTGGAAGCGTCTGGTGGAGGGCGAGATGGCTACTCCCGATACATGGGAAGTCGCGCTCTCTTCAGGGGCTGACAAGCGCGAAGCTTGGGAGCGTCTGCTCAGCGAAAACAAGCTGGGTGCGCTCGCACTCTTGCGCAACCTGCGCAACATGGCCGAAGCGAAGGTCAGTGAGCAGGCAATCCGTGTTGGCCTCGCACGCATGAAGACTGAGCGCGTACTGCCGTTCCGCTTCATCGCTGCCGCGCGTTACGCGCCGCAGTGGGAAGCTGAACTGGAGAAGGCAATGTTCCGCGCGCTTGAAGGCCAGAGCAAGCTCCCCGGCAAGACTGTGTTGCTGGTGGACGTCTCCGGCTCCATGGACGTGCAGTTGTCTCGCCGTTCCGAGATGCGCCGCAATGACGCTGCCTACGGGCTGGCGGTGTTGCTGCGCGAAATCGCAGAGAACGTGAGCATCTATACGTTCTCTGACCGGCTGGTGCGCGTGCCGTCACGCCAGGGCTTTGCTCTGCGCGACGCCTTGAACGCCAGCCAGCCACACAACGGAACGTACATGGGGCAGGCGCTGAAGGGAATTGACGAGAAGTACGACCGCTTGATCGTAATTACCGACGAGCAGTCGCACGATCCCGTACCCAACCCGAAGGCGCGTGGCTACATGCTGAACGTGGCCAGTTACCAGAACGGCGTGGGCTACAGCGCATGGATGCACATTGATGGCTGGAGCGATTCAGTCATCGAGTACATCCGCGCGGCCGAGCCGGTGCTGGGCTGAGAGCTGCATCTGAAAACAAAGGCGGCTTCAAAAAAAACATGAAGCCGCCGCTTTTGCCTATGACGGCAAAGTAGGTCAGAAAACTTATTTGTCCTGCTCGATGGTGAAATGGTGGACGGTTTGAGTTGCCGGATCCAAAATGCCGGTAATCTTCACCTTGTCTCCGGCGAATTTTCCCGCAAGGTCCTGATCGGCCAGGCGGTAGACCTCGTTCTTTACCACCAGAACGTAGTTGCCGCCCATATCGCGCACGCAATGGTTGGTGCAGCTTCTGGCGTCAGTGGCGCCTTCCACCTTTTTCTTGATCATCCAATCATGTGAATGGCCATCAGAATGGACGTTGTAGGCGCATTGGCTATCCTCAATGGAGCCGTGCAACGTCACGGTGTTGTCTTTGCCAAATGCAAGCGTCGCCAGAAGGATCAGAGCGCAACACGGCAGCGCCATCCTGAACTGGGAAATTTTCCTGACTTTCATATCTCTATGTCTCCAAAGGGGCCTGGATAAGGTATTCAAGGCCGGGGCGTTTACGGAGTCACAACAAACTTCATCCGCATTCCTTCATGATCGTCACTGCAAATTACCGTGCACATCACCTCATACTCGCCGGGCTCGGTGGGCGCAGTGAGAGTGAAAGTCTGCATTCCGGGCTTCAATTCAAGGTCCCAGCCCGGAACTTTGGCGTGGTCCCTGGCGCGAAGCAGAGTAAAGCCGTGGACAGCGCCATCGCGGCTCCAGGTTTTGCCTTTGCGGGCCTCAACTTTCAAGACCACCGGCTCTCCTGCCTTTACGGTGATCTGCTTTACCTTTTGTCCGCCGATTTTGTAGTGGCTGTCCTTATCGGCAAGCACTTCAATCACGTGCGGCTGGCTCCAGGCGGGACGAACGGCGACAGCAAAGAACATGAGTGTGCATGCAATGGAGCAAAGTCGAATTGGGTACTGCCGTTGGCTCTTCATTTTCATTGTGTCATGTAGCGCAGGATGTATCGCACGTCGTCCTCAGTGAGCATGGCCCGCACACGCATATGGCGAACAATGGTCCCCATCATTCGCGCTGGAAATTTTGGCGGCGCGGCGTGGCAGCGTGAGCAGTTGGAGTGAAACCGCTTCTCTCCTTCAAAACGCATATCTTGATCGTGCTGAGCGGGCTGGCTGGTCGCAGCGGATTTAGTAGCGTCAACCTTGGTGTCACGAGTTTTTGCCGATGCCATGGCAAGCAATACAGCCATCGTTACCAATGCAGCGCAGAGTGATTTCAGTTTCACAGCCCGCCTCCTGTCGGCCACATCGGCATAACGAACCGGTAGGTCATGCCGATAGTCCAGAGGTTCGTGTTTCTGCCCAGGGCGAACTGCCGGCCATAGCTGGCGGATGCCCTTACGTCGCTGCGGAAGTAGTAATTCATTCCCCAGTCGCCTTCTTTGTTATCAATTCCCAGAGGTCCCAGTTTTTTGGCGACTGCCGGAGCAAGGTTTGCAGCGGCAAAGAACTGCTGGCCGCGTCCCACCAGTTCGGTTGCGCTCATGTGAGGAATCTGGCTAAGCCGGTACGCGGCTTCAATCCAGTATCCGCTTCCTCGCGTGCCGGAAGAGCGCGTGTATTCCGAACGCAAAGTGAGCGGAATCGCATTCGGCTGCCACTCAAAGTGCGTGCCCACAGCGTGAGGCCGGTCCTGTTGTAAGACCTGCTGGAATGACGCTCCAATTTCCAGGCGTGGGCCGGGAAGAAAGAAGCCAATTCGTCCGCCTGTCGAGCGGTCTGTGGCCAGAATGTGGTTGGTATTGGCCGTGGAAAAGTAAGTCGCGTAATTCAGGTGGAGCTTATCAGTCACAAGCGGCAGGCCACCGCGTATCATGCCGCCCAGAGCAGCGCCGCTGCTGATGCCAACACTTGTGGGTGTTGTCTGCAAGTCACGGATCCAGTTAGGCGCAAGCCGCTCGCCGTACATGTTGAAGGGAGTAATAAAGCGTCCTGCGGTGAAAGTGGCATATTTTGTAATGTAGTCGGCTTGGGCATAGGTCAAGCCATACGACACTGTGCCGGCATAGTCACCCTGCGCGTTTTTGGTAAATGTGTCAGAAAAGCCAGCCTTGGACTCGATGAGCAAGTGATCTCCCACAGGCAGTAGTAGAAGCGGGCTCACGGTTGGAGCGTCCTGGATCTGTCCTCCGGTCACACGGGTGAAATATGCAGTGGAGCCAGTGAGAACCGGCACTGGCTTTACTGCGATATCGATGTCATTGCCACTGTCCTGGGCCTGCACTTTCCCGCACATGACTAAGAATAGAGCCAGAAGATAAACAGAGGTAAGTTTCCCAGCGTGTAATACGAACTTTTTCATAAGCGTTCTGGACCAGCCAAGCGAGACTCCGGCCCAGCGCTTTATATGGCGAAAAGCCTACTGCTACAAGAGTACGGAGGTAATGGCAGAGCCAAGCTGTCAGCCGGCCGCGACATCGGCGATGACGACAGCCGAAGCGCCCATTCTGGGATAGGGCGTACAATCATGAATAATCATCAGGTAAGGAGCCGAAATACCTCTCGAATCTATTCCATGAAAAGACACCTGGTCATATTGCCTCTTATTTGTTTCCTATTATCTACTCTGGTCCTCGGACAGAATGGTTCACCGGCCCAGCAACAACCCTCGCCTCGCCAGGCTGCTCCCAGCCCCAGTCCCTCTCCCGCAGCCCCCCAAGCCTCACCCAAGCCCAGTCCCAATGCCAAGGTGGAGATCGAGGAGGAGCCCGAGCCCGAACACAAGCTCACTCCGGAAGAGGCTAAGGAACTGCTGGCCTCAGTGGACGAGGTATTGCGTTTCGTCAGCCAGGACACACTGCTGCCGATAAAGCACAGCGTAAGAAAGCAGATCGTCAGCCGAGATCAGGTGGAGAAATACATTTCAGACAAGCTTGAAAACGATGTTGACCGCATCCGCTTTGAACGCTCAGAACTGGTGCTCAAAAAGTTCGGCCTGCTGCCGCGGACTTTTAATCTGCACAGTTTCCTCATCAAGCTGCTGACCGAGCAGGTTGCCGGTTATTACGATGAGAAAACCAAGACCATGAACCTGCTCGACTGGGTTGCGCCGGACATGCAAAAAGCCGTGATGGCGCATGAACTAACACACGCTCTCCAGGACCAGAGCTATGACCTGGAGAAGATGAGCAAGGAAGATGAACAGATCGAGAAGAAGGGCCTGACCGACCTGCGTGCATTGGTCAAAAATGACGAAGAGTCCACCTGCCGCAGCGCGGTGATGGAAGGCCAGGGCATGATCGTCCTGGTGGATTATCTGCTGGCCCCGGCGCACAAGAGCGTGCAGGATTCACCCGAATTCGTGGACCTGATGCTCGCCTCCATGGAGAAGGACAAGAGCAGCCCTGTTTTTGAGAGCGCTCCGCTATTGCTGCAAGACGAGCTTATATTTCCTTACCGGCACGGGATGAGGTTCATTAGAGACCTGCTGGTAGCCGGGGGAAAATCTGCCGCTTACAAGAAGGTCCTGGACCAAATGCCGCAGACCACGCGCGAGGTGATGCAACCTGACGAATATCTGGCCGGACATCGCGTGCCCACGTTGTTTCTGCCGGATGTTGACTTCCTCAAGAAAGACTATGAGCCGTACGACGCCGGAGCAGTAGGTGAACTGGATGTAAACATTCTGCTGAAAGTCTATTCCAATGAGCAGATTGCAAAGAGCTTAAGCAAGGAATGGAGAGGCGGCGTCTACTATGCCGCTGGCCGCAAAGGGGTGGCCCCTAGGGACGGCAACTCCACGGCGCATGTTGGGCTCTACTACATCTCGCGCTGGTCCGATGAGGATTCAGCCCGCTACTTCGCCAAGCTTTATGCGGCAGCCCTGCCCCGGCGTTATCAGGACATCCACCGTGCCCCCGCAGACGCGAGCAAGCCCGGCCTGGACCATTATTCAACCCCTGACGGGGATGTCTATATCCAGCAGACAGACAACATGGTGGTGGCAGTGGAAAGCTTTGATCCCGCCAGCGCAGAAAAGCTGATTCAGTTGGCGCTCCGACAGGCACAACAAGGAATAGCGCAAAACGAAAAGAGCGCGCCGAGATTTACCCATACCCCGGCCACGCCCTTAGATCCGTCAGCAGAGCATAAATAAGCGGTTGAGAACGTTGAAAAGCCCGGATGGCAAGGAATTCCGGGCATGAAGAAGGTGTGCAGGCAGGCAGAATCAAACTGCCCGCCTCACGCTTTGCCTTTTACTTGAACGCTCCCACCGCGGCGGTCTCATCATCCCTTATATCGAACACGGTATAGAGCTTGGTGATCTGGAGCAGATCGTGGACTTTCTTGGTGAGGTTGAGAAGCTTCAACTCTCCGCCCTGATTGCGAACGGAGGTGAAGGCGCTGACCAGTTCACCGATCCCGGAGCTGTCAATATAAGTAACGTTGCCCAGGTTCAGCAGGATCTTCTTTTCTCCCCTGCCTAGCAGATCTCGGATGGTATCCCGGAGCACTACGCTGCCTTCTCCCAGGGTGATGCGTCCCATCATGTCCACCACCGTGACGCCATTCACCTGCCGACTGCTTGCCTTCATGGTCACTGTAATTCCTCCTCATTCGCCGCGTTGCGGCCTAGATGCTTGATTAATGTGATCTCTGTCCCGGGTTGCGTATTTCTGAATTTCACCTCATCCATGAACGCCCTGATGAGGAAAATGCCCCTGCCCGATCCCTTCATCAGGTTCTCCGGCGCCAGTGGATCAGGCAAATTCACCGCGTCAAGCCCTTTTCCCTGGTCCGTTATGGTAATCACCAGCGCGTCACTGGTGTTTTCATAAACCACAAAGACTTTCTTGTCCGGATCGTACGCATTTCCGTGCAAGACCGCGTTGACCGTGGCTTCCCGCACGGCCATGGCGATATTGGACTGCTCATCCTCGTTGAAACCCGCCCGGGCAGCCGTCTCCGCCGCTATGCTTTCCGCGCGGTTCACGCTTTCCAGGGTGGATGCCAGTGTGTACGACACCCGTTTTGTCATGTTGCGGTCCACAAATGTCTGCTAAGGCGTGCTGTCTTGCTGACGGCTGGGCGAAGCCGTAGTTTGCCTATCCGGAGAGTCAATTGTCAAACCGCTGATTTTACGCCGTCCCGTTGGGCCATGGTGCGGGAAAATAACAAAGACGCCGGAAGGGGCCACAAGGTTCCAGTCAGATCCCAGATCAAGTCAATGACGGATAGGATCAAACTGCAGCACCATCAGGGTCTGGTCATCCAGCTTCTGCGCACCTGCACGGAATGCTAAAAGGTCTTGGATGCATTGTTCCACCAACTCGCGAGAGCTTTTGGAATGGCACCGGGCAAGCAGATCTGAGAGGCGCTGCGGACCATACTCTGAGCCGTCCGGCCCAAGCGCCTCTGTGAGGCCATCGGTGTACAGGACCAGAACATCTCCAGGAGAAAAGCTGATTTTGGTGGAGGTGAACTGCTGGTCGCAGAAGAGTCCCACCGGCACAGTGGAGGACTCGATGCCATTTACGCCACCCATGCTTACGTGCAGGGGAGAAAGGTGTCCGCTATTGCAAAGTTCCACTTCACCGCAGGGTTTTGCTCTTCCGCAAACCAGGGTGGCGTATTGCGTGGGCAAAGTGCTCTCACAGAAAATGCGATTGGCCCGCTCCACCAGTTGCTCCAGCGGAAGCCCTGAGGGCACCAGGACACGAAACATGGCATGAAGGTTGGCCATCAGCATGGACGCGGCAACCCCTTTGCCGGAGACGTCACCCAGCATGAAATAAATGTCGTCTCCGTGCGTGACCACATCACAATAATCTCCGCTGACCAGTCCCGCCGGGTCGTAATGGTATGAAACCTTCCAGCCGCCGGCGTGCAGGTCTTGTTTGGGGAGCAATCCAGTCTGGATGCGAGCCGCCAATTCCAGGTCTTTCTCCAGCGCTCGGGCCTCGTCTGGCCTTAGGCAATCAAGGCAAACCCTCGCCAGAGGATCGGCCAGCAGCCGTTGCGGCTCCAACTCCCCGCGACATACCTCGCACATGCCGTAAGAACCCGCTTCTACCCGTTCCAGGGCTTTATCCACCTGTTCCAGCAACTGCACCAGATTAGCTGTATGTGCGCGGGCTGAACCAGTTGAATCCTGAACACGGGCCGTGGCTGCCTGAAGTTTGTGCCGGCGCAGCACCAGTTGGTCGCGAAGGAGGTGTAGGTCGGTGACTTGGATGCCCATCTGACTTCTCCTGTATCCATTAACTGAATCGCAGGGCAGCCCCCAGGATTCAGAATTTTCTCTGGCTAACCGGCGGCACGCGGTATGTGCAACAGCTAGTCCATCCTGACGCACGTTCGGTGAACCTGGGCTTTTCAAGCTCCACAGCATGAGTTTCGCAGAGTTCAAAAACAGATCAAATCCAGATTTTGCGCTCAAATTTTAAGAATGAGGTGGCAACCGCGCAGCACATTTTGTATTCTGCGAACAAAGGTCAGAAGATGGCGCAGGAGATTGCACTTTCACGCATTCTGGGCGCCCCGGTGTACGACGCATCGGGGCAAATAGCCGGACACGTGCGTGAAGTGGCACTCTCTCCCCAGGATGATCCCAGCCGCGTCTCTGAGTTCATTGTGAAGACGCGTGACGGTGACCGCCTGCTCCCATCAAAACAAGTGTATGCCGTGCTTGGAGCTACGGTGCGTGCCAGCACCAATTCCGGGGAATGGCCTCCCCTGGTCAGTTCGGAAGGCATGCTCCTGCTGGAACGAGACCTGCTCGACCAGCAGATCATCGACGTTTCCGGTCGAAAAGTGGTCCGCGTCAATGACGTTGACCTTCAGCCGGAGCCGGTGAATGGCAGCATCAAGCTGCGAATCGGGCGCGTAGATGTTGGCCTTCGCGGTGCGGTGCGGCGGCTCCTCAAGGGATTGGCGCCAAGTTCCGCCATTGAAGTCCTGGCCGGCCGCATCCCGGAAAAAGTCATTCCCTGGTCGGCGGTTGACCTGATTGAGACCGATCCGGCCCGCAGGGTACGTCTCAAGCTGGAATACGAACGCCTTTCCAAACTCCATCCCGCCGATATTGCAGACATTCTGGAAGAGCTCGCCCCGGCCGAGCGCGAGGCTGTATTTGGCTCGCTCGATGAAGAAGTAGCAGCCGGAGCCCTGGAGGAAATCGATCCCCGGATGCAGGTGGAGCTCATGCGCTCCATCGAGTCAGAGAAGGCCGCGGATATTGTGGAAGAGATGGACCCCGATGCCGCAGCCGATCTGCTGGGCGACCTACCGGAGGAGACCTCAGAAGAAATTCTGGAAGAAATGGAGCCAGAGGAGCGGGAAGAAGTCTCCGAGCTGCTGGAGTACCACGAGAATACGGCTGCGGGCCGCATGACCACCGAATTCCTGGCCTTATCGCCGGATGCCACGGTTGGCGACGCAATCGATAAGCTTCGCCAGTTTGAAGGCGAAGCCGAATCGATCAGCACTATTTATCTGATGGACGAGGACGAGATGCTGGTGGGAGCTGTCCCTCTGGTTTCACTTGTGCTCGCTCCCGCCGGCACAAGGCTCTCCACACTTGCCCCGGAGCATGTGGTCTCCTGTGCCGCAGGTTGCAGCGAAAAGGAAGTGGCAGAGCTGTTTGACAAGTACAACCTGCTTACACTGCCGGTGGTGGATGAGAGTGGACACTTGACCGGCATCATCACGGCAGATGACGTGATCAGCCTGCTGCGCAGCAAGGAGTGAAACTGATCTCCTTGTCGAAGGAAAGATTCTGAGAAGACAGGGGCTCACTTTGCCAAGCGCACCAGCAGCGGACCGAGGATGGCGAGGAGCATCACGTAAGCGGCAGAGATAGCCGCTAGAGCCGGTTCAAGGGCTGCTCCCAACCCGGCGATCACAATAGAGAATTCCCCCCGTGGTATCAGCATTATCCCTGCCCTTATTCCGCTTTTCCGGTCCAACCCAGTGCGTTTTGCCGCCAGGGCCCCGGCCAACAACTTGGTGGCTGCGGTGATGACGGCCAGGCAAATTGCCGCAGGCATAGCGGCGGGCAATGACGCAGGATCAATTTGCAGGCCGAAGAAGAAAAAGAACGTCGCAGCGAAAAGGTCCCGCAAAGGAGTGATAAGACGACGCGACTGTTCCGCAATCTGCCCCGAAACGGCAATGCCGACCAGAAATGCCGCTATGGCTGCCGATACCTGAAAACGCTGAGCTACACCGGCTACCAGAAGCACCAACCCAAATATGGTCAGCAGCACCACTTCATCTGAGTGGTGTCCTGCAAACTTGCTCAACCGGCCCCCGTAACGGAGAGCAACAAACAACACCAGGGCCACAGCGCCTACGGCAATAAAAACCGCTGGCAGCATTTTGCTGAGCCCTCCTCCGGCCAGCAGGACGCCGGTAATGGGTAAATACACAGCCATGACCAGATCCTCAAATACCAGGATGGAGAGCACCAGCGGGGTTTCAGTGTTATTCATCCGGCCCGAATCTGCCAGAATCTTCGCGATGACTCCCGATGACGAAACATAGGTAATGCCGCCAAACAAAACGGCGGCCACTAGCTTCCACCCGAACAATAGTCCGGCTGCGAAGCCTGGGGAAAAGTTCACCACGAAATCAAGAACACCATCGGGTACGGCGAGTTTGAGGTTCGTCCAGAGTTCTTCAGCCGTGTATTCAAGCCCTAGCATGAAGAGAAGCAGCAGGACCCCAATCTCGGCCCCTATCTGGTTGAAATTCTGGCTCAAGTGCATCGGCGCCAGGCCTCCGTTACCGAAGGCGAGGCCGGCAATGAGATAAAGAGGAATGGATGAAAATCCAAAGCGCGCAGCCACGCGAGCCAGAACAGCCAGGCCCATGATGGCCAGCCCAAGTTCGATGAAGACCAATGAAAAGTCGTGTTGAGCTGCCATGTGAATGGCTAGGATACAGGCGTTTATACAACGCAGACAAACGCTGGTCCGGGACTGCCGCAATGATTAAGAGCGCCCGTGTGGTTGCCGTGTATCTGGATTCTCGTTTATTCTGCGAAAGGTTCTACAAAGATATGCCGCATGATGAAGCTGAAATTATTCCGCAGAAAAGAAGGTGGAGTGCGCCGGTACGGCATTGGTCCGATGAAATACCGGCTGCTGGCATTCTTTGCTGTTTTCGGTCCGGGCTTCATCACCGCCAACGTTGATAACGATCCCGGCGGAATCCTCACTTATTCACAGGCCGGGGCCAAGCTGGGCTATGCCTTGCTATGGACGCTCATCCCCACCACGATTGCGCTTATCGTTGTCCAGGAAATGGCTGCCCGCATGGGCGCCGTTACCGGCAAAGGCCTGGCTGACCTGATTCGCGAAGAATTTGGGCTGCGCGCTACCTTCTTCACCATGACTGTGCTCGGCCTGGCTGATTTCGGCAATATTATGGCAGAGTTTGCCGGCGTGGCTTCCGGAATGGGGATCTTCCATATCAGCAAATATATCGCTGTGCCCATTGGAGCCGTGCTGGTGTGGGCGGTGGTGGTGCACGGGTCCTACAAGCCGGTGGAACGCATACTGATCGTGTTCTCGCTTATTTATTTCGCTTATCCCGTATCGGCGTTATTCGCTCATCCGGACTGGCACCGGGCATTGAAAGATACCTTTGTTCCAGCAGTAAGCGGACAGAGCGACTATCTCATCCTGGTGATTGGGCTGGTGGGGACTACGATTACGCCCTGGATGCAGTTTTATCTGCAAGCGTCCATCGTGGAGAAGGGAATCGGCAAAAGACAGTATGCTCTCTCAAAATGGGACGTGATTCTGGGATGCATTATCACTGATGTGATTGCCTTTTTCATCGTGGTGGCCTGTGCCGCCACGCTGTATGTCTCCGGGAACCACGAAATCACTGACGCGGCAGAAGCTGCTGTTGCTTTGAAGCCGCTGGTGGGCCATTTTGCATCGCTTTTGTTTGCAGTGGGACTGGTAAACGCGGCGCTGCTCTCAGCCGCCATTCTGCCCCTCGCGACTGCTTATAACATCTGCGAAGGTTTGGGCGTGGAGTCCGGAATCAACAAGAAGTTCTCTGAAGCGCCGACATTTTACTGGATCTATACGTTGCTGATCGTCGGCGGCGCAGGCATGGTGCTGATCCCCAGAATGCCCCTGATCAAGCTCATCCTTTTCTCGCAGGTGGCCAATGGCATCCTCTTGCCTTTTGTCCTGATCTTTATGCTTCGGCTGGTAAATAAACCTGAACTGATGGGCAAATACCGCAATTCTAAGTTCGCCAATGCAGTTGCGTGGAGCACCA